>CAZRVA010000112.1:0-9188 GCA_964603255.1 uncultured Chitinophaga sp. | reverse complement strand
GCAAAAAGTAACCAAAAAGCCCACCACGAATGCCAAATCCGACCTGATTCCTCGCACAAACTACTGCCCCTTGACCCGAATCAGTCGGATTTCACACCATTCGTGGACACCCACCGCACACTTAGTCATTCAATTTGGTCTTATTGATTTTAGATTATTTATAAAACAAACACAAGCTTGAATCATGAACCATGCTTGAAGGACTCTATACGGCCTATGATGATTTTACGCAACAATCAAGGTGACTGTTTGCGGGTAAGGCCTAGTAAGTAATCCCGAAATGAAGCGCAGCGTAATGGCTAAGATTGCGCTGCAAAAACAGGCGATGTAGATTGTAGTAAAAACATCATAAGCCTTGAATTTTTTGCTAACTTTTTGTTTCAAGACAACTGCGCTGCAATCAACGAGGCCCAAATACAATAAACCAAAACGAGTTAAAAAGTTAGGCGGTTTGGGGTGCAACCCCAAGTATAAACGTAGATTTTTTCAAGAGAACTGCGCAACAATCAACGAGGCATGAAACAATAATCACTCACACAATTCAATACTGAAACAATTGAGCGTATGTTACAAACTGACCAAAGCAGCCAAACAAACGCCACCTATTATTGCCAAAACTTTGTTTCGGCTAAAACGATGTTCTTCACTATTCTCAAACAAAATGGTAGTGGCAATATGTAAAAATGTACCTACCACAAATGCCATCAAATACTCAAACATGTGCGGGTCTACGCTATTTTTT
This sequence comes from uncultured Chitinophaga sp., assembly GCA_964603255.1. Classification (GTDB taxonomy): domain Bacteria; phylum Bacteroidota; class Bacteroidia; order UKL13-3; family UKL13-3; genus UBA6183. Next base: position 8,446 of record CAZRVA010000112.1, on the reverse strand, counting down.
AGCAATGCACTTATTCCTGCTCCCATGGCACTCATGCTGGCATATATTACAATAAACCACTGCAACAATTTAGGTTTTACATGGCTTGCTTTTAATATACTTACCATGGCAAATGCAGCAGGCATTTCATGACTCACAATGCCAAACAAAAAAGACAATTCGCTTTTGCTGTTTTCAAGCAAACCACTGCCCAAAGGCATGCCTTCCATAAAACTATGTAAGCTTAAACTAATTAATATTTCGTAAGGAATTAACTTGTTTGCTTTTCCATGTTGATGCAAGTGTAAATGTCCGTGTTCAACCCCACGCGAAAATTTTTCAAGAAAAACCTGAAAGAAAAATCCGGCCAGTAACAATACGCCCGATAATACATTGGCCTCTGCGTAAATGTGTGGTATTAAATGAAACAACACCACCGATAACAAATAAGCACCCGCAAAAGCAAGCAATACTTTTATGTTTAATTTTTTGCTGAGGTTAGCGTAATAACCAATTATTCCGCCTGTTAACGGAAAAGCAATTAACAATATATAAAACCACCAACTCATTATTTTATAACAACTAATTTTTTACACACCAATACCGATGCAAAATATCCAAAAATACTACCGGTTATGGCTCCCCAAATTACATCAAACGGATAATGAACACCAACATAAACCTGCGATAACGCAATACTTGCTGCCCAAATTAAAGCATAAGGCAACAGGCGTGGCAAACGCGATTTAAACAACATGCTAAAATAAACCGCTATGGCAAAATGATTGGTAGCATGTGCACTCATAAAACTATAACCACCGCCACAATAAGTCAACAAATGAACTTTGGTTTTAAGCACAGGGTCGTTGCAAGGGCGCAAACGTTCAAAAGTATTTTTAACCAAATTGGCACTAAACTGATCAGAAATTAATACCAACAAACCTGCTCCAAGTAATATCCATAATGTTTGTTTACCATACATTTTCCACGAAAACCAAATGGCCAAGGCATAAAGCGGAATCCATGTTTTGGGCTGACGTAACCACGGGCATAACCAATCCATAAAGGCATTTTGCCAACCATTATTAATGGCCAAAAACCACTCAGTATCTATTTGTTTAAGTGTTTCAAGCATGTTTACGTCCAACTATAATTAACCTATCGGCTTGGTTTGCATCAAATGCATCCAAATTGTAATTGCCATACACAGCAAGTTTTTCAAATCCTGCAATTTCAAACAAACGCTCAAAATCGGCCAATCTTAACACTTGTACTTCTTCACTAAAACTATACGATTTGCCTTTATCGCTAAACTCAATGCGCTTTAACAAAATACCATCCACCACTTTTTTGGTAATGGTAAACACAATACCATCCACCACTTTTTGTTCGTAAGGAATTAAACTGGCCAGCACGCAATCTACATTCATAAAATCAACCACCACCAAACCACTAGGTTTTAAAATTTGGTTGATTTGGCGCATCACATTTTGGTTGGTATCATCACAATCAAAATAACCAAAACTGGTAAACAAGTTTAAGGCCACATCAAAACTGTTGTGGTATGGCAAATGTCTTAAATCTTGAACCTCAAAATGCAGCCTGCTGTTTTCAAATTGTTTTGCCGCTGCAATACTTTGCGCAGCCAAATCAACCCCCATTACATCAAACCCTAAACTGTTTAGGTAAATGCTATGGCGACCTTTGCCACAAGCCAAATCAATGAGTTTTTGGCTGTGGGTAAACTGCAACCGATCAACCAAGTTTCTTAAAAAAAACTCAGCTTCACGCTCATCGCGGTTTTTGTATAAAATGTGATAATAGGGCGAGTCGAACCACTCGCTGAACCATTCTTTATTGGCTTGCATTGCTTCGGCAAGTTTAGCTAATTTTACCCCAAATTATACAATGTTAGCGAAGAATAAGCCAATATCTTATCAACCCAAACAAAATAAGACCAACCGATAATTCTTATTTGGCTTTTATAAGTAAAAACAAGTGTAGCATTAACATATAAAACCATATTTTAACATCAAGCCACAACGTAATCAAGCTGTTACAAATCAAACTTGGTTAACAAAGGCGCAAATGATATTTTTGCCGTCCCTAAAAAACACTGTAACGTGACTTTAATTAAATCAATTTCAGGCATTAGAGGTACAATTGGCGGTAAAGCAGGCGATGCCCTTACCCCTATTGATGTGGTAAAATACACCGCAGCCTTTGGAAGCATTATTAAAAAAGATAAAGAAACTTGCCGCATTGTGGTTGGCAGAGACGCCCGCATAAGTGGCGACATGGTTAACCGCCTAGTTACCGGAACCTTAATTGGTTTAGGCATTGATGTAATAGACCTTGGCTTAAGTACCACACCTACTGTGGAGTTAATGGTTACTGAAGAAAATGCCGATGGTGGTATTATTTTAACAGCCAGCCACAACCCTAAACAATGGAACGCCCTTAAACTACTGAACGGAAAAGGTGAATTTATTAGCGATGAAGTTGGCAAACAAGTGCTTGCTTTAGGCGATAAAGCCGATTTTGATTTTGCGTTGGTTGATAAAATTGGAACCGTTACCGAAAGACGTAACGCCATAAAAAAACACATCGATAAAATACTTGCATTAGAGTTGGTGGATGTAGAAGCCATTAAAGCCAAAAACTTTAAAATAGTGGTGGATGCTGTTAACTCTACCGGAGGTATTGCCGTACCTATGTTGTTAAAAGCATTAGGTGTAAACGATATTGTAGAAATTTACTGCACACCTGATGGAAAGTTTCCGCATAACCCGGAGCCATTACCCGAAAACTTACACGAAATATCAAACCAAGTGGTGCGCACCAAAGCCGATTTAGGTATTGTGGTTGACCCTGACGTAGATCGTTTGGCACTGGTGAACGAAGATGGCAGCATGTTTGGCGAAGAATATACTTTAGTAGCTGTTGCCGATTACGTATTAAAAAATGTAAGCAACGAAACCTTAGAAAGATTAGGACAAAAACGCAATACCGTTTCTAACCTTTCATCAACACGTGCCTTACGCGATGTAACCGAAAAACACAAAGGCAGCTACAGTGCAAGTGCTGTTGGCGAAGTTAACGTGGTGCAAATGATGAAAGATACACAAGCCGTAATTGGTGGCGAAGGTAATGGTGGTATCATTTACCCTGAAAGTCATTATGGCCGCGATGCCTTAGTGGGTATTGCATTGTTCTTAACCCATTTGGCAAAATCAAACAAACTTTGCAGCATTTTACGCAACAGTTATCCTGATTATTTTATTGCCAAAAAGAAGATAGAATTAACCCCGGATATTAACTTAGATGGGTTGATGCAAAAGGTGCAAGACAAATACAGCAAACAACCTATCAATACGGTTGATGGTGTTAAAATAGAGTTTGATAAAGAATGGGTTCACCTTCGTAAATCAAACACCGAACCTATTATTCGTATTTATGCCGAAAGCCAAAGTGAAGCAACTGCTAATCACTTAGCCGAAAAGCTAATTATGGATATGAAACAATTTATTAAGTAAGATTAAAACAAATGTTGTGGCCCAAAGCCGCAATAAGATAAACTAAACAAAACATGGCATTAAAGTGTGGAATTGTAGGATTACCCAACGTAGGTAAATCAACTTTATTTAACTGTTTAAGTAACGCTAAGGCGCAAGCGGCAAACTTTCCGTTTTGTACCATAGAACCTAACGTGGGAACCATTACTGTTCCTGATGAGCGCCTAAACGAATTGGCTAAACTCATCAACCCACAACGTATTGTACCTACTACCATAGAAATTGTAGACATTGCCGGATTGGTAAAAGGCGCGAGCAAAGGCGAAGGTTTGGGTAATATGTTTTTAGCCAACATTCGCGAAACAGATGCTATTTTACACGTATTACGTTGTTTTGATAACGATAACATTATACACGTTGATGGCAGCGTAAACCCAATACGCGATAAAGAAATTATTGATACCGAATTGCAGTTAAAAGACCTTGAAAGTATCGAGAAAAAATTACAACGCATTAGCCGCGCTGCAAAAACAGGCGATAAAGATGCTGCCAAAGCAGAAGCCGCTTTGTTAAAATATAAAAACCATTTAGAGTCGGGTCAATCTGCACGTAACTGCCCGGTTACCGAAGATGAAGCTAAGTTTGTAGAAGACATTTATTTGTTAACCGCCAAGCCTGTATTATACGTTTGTAACGTAGATGAAGCATCGGTAGTAAATGGTAATAAATATGTTGACATGGTAAAAGAAGCCGCTGCAAAAGAAGGCGCAGGTTTAATTATGATTAGTGCTGCTATTGAGTCGGATATTGCAGGCCTTGAAAGTTTTGAAGACCGCCAAGCGTTTTTAGCCGACATGGGCTTAACCGAATCGGGAGTGGCCAAGTTAATTAAAGAAGCTTACAAGTTGCTTAACCTAATTACATACTTTACGGCAGGTGTACAAGAAGTACGTGCCTGGACCATTACAAAAGGCTTTAAAGCACCACAAGCAGCAGGCGTAATTCATACCGATTTCGAAAAAGGTTTTATACGTGCCGAGGTTATTGCCTACAACGATTTTATCACTTACAAATCAGAAGCAGCAGTTAAAGAAGCCGGTAAAATGCGTGTTGAAGGTAAAGAATACACCGTAGCAGATGGCGATGTAATGCACTTTAGATTTAACGTTTAATAACACTACTTATTTATGAAAAAATTATTAGTTGCACTTTTAGTAATGGTTACCGCAGTTAGCGTAGCCCAGGCAAAAGAGAAAAAACCTAAAAAGCCAAAATTAACCGAAGGCCTTTATGCCGAAATGAAAACCACACGTGGTACCATTTTGTTGCGCTTAGCCATGGATAGCGTGCCTTTAACAGTAGCTAACTTTGTTGGTTTGGCCGAGGGTAAAATTAAAAACACAGCAAAAGCCGAAGGTGTTCCTTACTACGATAGCTTAAAGTTTCACCGCGTAATTGCTAAGTTTATGATACAAGGCGGAGATCCGCAAGGCAACGGACAAGGCGGACCAGGTTACAGCTTTAAAGATGAGTTTGTACCACAATACCGCTTTACCGGACCAGGTATTTTAGCCATGGCCAATGCTGGGCCAGCCACCAACGGAAGCCAGTTTTTTATTACACACGTAGCAACACCTTGGTTAGATAACCGCCACACCATTTTTGGTTTTGTAGTAACCGGACAAGATGTGGTAGATGCCGTGCAACAAGGCGACTACATTGTAAAAGTAAAAATTATACGCAAAGGCAAAAAAGCCAAAAAGTTTAATGCCGCAAAAGTATTCGAAGAGTTAAGAGCAAAATAAAACGCACTACCCCTCTTCATCAAAAATCCCGTTAGTTCTCTAGCGGGATTTTTTTGTGTAGTTTATTTTTTTGATGGATTTGGGGCTTTACAGCCGTTTCGCTGCGCTACAGGCTGTACCGGGCTGTGCGCGCTGCACGGCAGCCTGCTACCATCCCTAAGCCAGGTTTAACTTTCTCACTTAACTTTTACTCCATTAAACTCACTCTAAAACATATTGACATCCCACTTTTTTTATTAGCTTTACACTTCGGTTTGTAAAAGGTTTTTACTCACCCACGCCCAACATCATTCAAAACAAATAAACATTCAATTACATGAAAATACTGATTGTTATTTGCTATGCATTAATAACAACTAGCCTCTACGGACAAAATAAGTCGGCACAAAATATGCGACCATGGAGTTCAACTCAAAAACTAACTCTAAACGATTTTGGGATTAAAACCGGCAATAACCAAACAAGCACTTCGTTCGCTCAATTTTCTGTTGATTATTGGGTTAGTGGGTTTAATTTCTTTAAAACCAACTTCAATAAAAATGTAAACAATTACCTTATTATATCTGCATCAACAATAGATACAACTGCCGATGTAATATTAGCACTCAGATATCAACAAACCTTATTCGACATCTGCGAAATTTATACCCGACAGTTTAGAAAAGCCTTATCAAAGAATCGAAAAAAAATCCTTTTCAACATACAATTCGTTGACGAACAAAATCAAATTGCATTAACCAACTTTACCAAAAGGCGTGTTGCATACGACTCTGAAACAAATTCTGGAACAAACATCGAAAAACAAATACAATGGGAAACCACCATAAAAAAAGAATTGGAAGCCCTAAGTGAATTTTCTCACGAATAATCATCAACAATACCATGAAGTCGGATAAACACTTAAACATACAGCAACACCCCAATTTAAATAACGTTTTCAGCATGTCTGCTGATGATAAAAAATGCATTCATCCTCCTGAATAGGTATTTGCCAACCCAGATTTTAAATTTATAATAAGTGTACGGGGTTTAGTGGTTGATGAAGAGCATTACAACAGCTTTATTCAATTATTAAAATAAATAGGAGAAACCGAATTTTACATTCTAGAGCATATTGGCGTAACCAAAACAGACAGAACAATACCTTTTCAAACCACTATAACATCAAATACAACCTATGCTAGTTTTAAACACAAAATTCACCAATTCGAACATCCACTGGATTGGTACATCAACCACTTTTATATTTTTGGCAATAACAACAGTTGGGGTATCTACTCTTGCGAGTGCCCAACAATAGACATTATTGGTTGTAAACCAGAGTTACTAGGTAAGTTTAAACAAGTTTTCCCAGCCAAAAGAGCCGAATTTCTAGGGCCAAAGGATCTTTTAGAATACGAGTTTCAATCGCATCCCGATGTGCTAAAAAAATTTAAACTAAACTATAACATAAACGAGCAGTAATAACCGTAGCGCTTGCACCACAAGCCAACAAATTTCTTTGTCTTTTAACATAATGCATTAACAAATTTTAGACTTGTTGTAAGGGAATAAGGCTCAATGGATGTCTGATTATTAATCACCATATTTTCACTTAACTTTCCAGCATCAACTTTAACATGAATAAACTCAAGCTACTATTTACCATTATTGTTTTAATCACTTTTTTTGCATGCAGCGATAAAGCCTGCGATAAACTAACCAACCAAGTAAACAACATCAGCAACGATGCTTTTGGCAAATTGCCTTACACCGGAACCGACACCTTATGTTTTGTAGATGAACTAAACGACACGAGTTTAGTGGTTGGCCAAGGTAAAAACTTATTTTACGAAGAAACATCCAAACCCGTTACACCCGTTTGTTTTCATAAAATATTAGACCAGGCTTTTAAAATTAGCTACAAACCCATTAAAGGAAATCTAGCTTTTGATATTTACCAAAAAGCTAATGGCAATAACATTGTGCTATCAGTACCCACCTTTCCGGTTCATTATTACATTAATTATTTAACAGTTGGCACCTACAGTCCTTTAAATTTAGATTCGGCAAACGTAGCAGGAGTTTGGTATAAAAATGTATCAACCGCAACGGCAAAAGATGTAACATTTAATATTATTGATGATACCTACACTTGTTATTACAACCAGCCTTATGGTGTTTTACTAATAAAAAGTAAAAAAGAAAACAAAATGTATAGTTTAATTGGAGGTATGTAATTGAGTTGAAATAATCATTTTTAAACTTTTTGTAAACCCAGACCTACCTAAACGAAAAAAGACCAAACTTTCGTTTGGTCTTTAGCCTTAGTTGCGGAGGCAGGACTCGAACCTACGACCTTCGGGTTATGAGCCCGACGAGCTACCACTGCTCCACTCCGCGATGTATCTTTTAAATGCTATTAACCTTTGCGCTGTGCTCTGGTTTTAGCTTTTTCTCTTTTTTAATTCAAACCAATATTACTACCGATTTGGGAGTGCAAATATAATACACTTTCTTTGCAATGCAAATTTTTATGAATCATAAATCAGGATATGTAAGCATTATTGGCAAACCAAATGTAGGTAAGTCAACGTTAATGAACGCTTTAGTGGGTGAAAAAATTTCTATAATTTCTCCAAAAGTTCAAACAACTCGTCACCGTATTATGGGTATTTTAAGCAAACCCGAGTACCAATTGGTGTTTAGTGACACACCCGGAATTATAGAACCCAAGTATAAACTACATGGCAGTATGATGGATTTTGTGAACCAAAGTTTGCAAGATGCAGATGTTGTTTTGTTTATTACCGACAACAGCGATGATACACCTGAGGATGAAGCCATTTACGAACGATTAAAATTAATTAAACTACCACTTATTGTGCTGGTTAATAAAATTGATTTAATTGGCGATAACCAGAAAGTAGAAGAAAAAATTACGTATATTAAAAGTAAAGTAAGCAATGCTAAAGCTGTTATTCCGGTTTCGGCTTTAAATAAATTTGGGTTAGATAGCGCCATGACAGCCATCATGGAGTTTATACCTGAGGGGCCATCTTATTTCCCAGACGACCAGTTAACAGACAAAAGCGAGCGTTTTGTGGCATCAGAAATTATTCGCGAAAAAATTATGATGCGCTACAAAGAAGAAATTCCTTACAGCGT
>CAZRVA010000111.1:7383-9203 GCA_964603255.1 uncultured Chitinophaga sp. | reverse complement strand
AAAATTGGAAAGTTGGTTTATTAAAAATAGCTCACAGAAAACGCAGAATTGCACAGAAATTATTAATTTGTGTTAACATTAAACTCCTGTCTATGGACATAAACGAAATTTCCTTTTTAATAAGAGGTGCAATATTTGAAGTATTTAAAACACTTGGACCAGGCTTGTTGGAAAGCGTTTACGAACGCGCCTTGGTTCACGAGTTACTGGCAAAAGACTTACGCGTAGCAACCCAAGTTGGAATACCAGTTCGATACAAAAATCAAGAACTCGATCTGGGATTTAGAATGGATATTTTGGTTGAAGATGCTATTATTATTGAAGTTAAATCAATAGAGGCAATTCATGATGTACACAAAAAACAATTGCTTACTTACCTTAAACTTGCAGACAAAAAGCTAGGCATACTAGTTAATTTCAATACCGTTAGTTTAGTTGATAAAGAAAGCTTGATCAGGATTATCAATTAAAACTTTAGTTTAACTCTGCGCCTTCTGTGAGAACTAAAAACCGCAAAGTCAATAAAAAACTCTGTGTAATTCTGTGCCTTCTGTGAGAGCCCTCCCCGTTAGAAATGCCTTTTCACCGCTTCTGCAATTTTGCTTGCCGGTAATTCTTCCATGCAACTTGTGCCATCTAAACAACTGCCACGGTAAAAACATTTACACGCTTTATCAGGGCCAACAATTTCACCTTTGCCAAACAAATCAAATTCGTATGGATTAAAGATATTGTTCATTAACACAATTTTTTTACCCAGCGCTAAAGTAATGTGCATGCCCATGGTAACTTGTGTAATTACCATTTCGCAATGGTTAACTAAATTAATGAATTCATACAAACTGAAATAACCCAAATACAAAGCACCACTGCGTTTTTGAATTTCTTTGTTACGTGCATCTTCGGCTTCACCACCTAACAATAAAATTTCGGCATCTGGATGTTGTTGCTTTAACAAAGCAACCAATTCCACCCATTTATCAATACTCCACAAGCGGGTTGTCCAACGGCCACCACAGCCGGTATTCATACCAATTATTTTCTTTCCTTTAGGTAAATTCCAAGTATAACCTTTGTCATCATGCGTATCCATTAAATATGGCTCGCCTTGATGAGTATAACCGCATATTTCAAAAATTTCCTGCAGGTAACTTTTGGTGTTGGCTTTGCTTACATCATCAAACATACCCGTTGAAAATTTATGAACCGCCAACTCATTCATGGGTTGAATTTCATTATCCTTCAACACATACCCGTACTTTTCTTTGGCATCAACAATTTTTAACAATGCACCCGCTTCTTTTTCTTTATCCAGGTTAATGGCAATATCCCAAGTGCTGTGTTGAACGTACAACAAGCTGTTGTGATCCCATTTTAATATCTCATCAATCTGTGATGAAGGTAAAATATCGGGTGTCCAAGTAAGCCAGGTAATTTTGCAATCAGGAAATTCCTTTTTGAATTTAACTACCAAAGGTGTGGTACGAATCACATCACCAATTGCCCCAAGTTTAATCATCAAAATACGTTTAGATACTATGGTGTAGGCTGGACAATCAACACAATGATATCCATGTTGTTTGTGTGGTTTACATGGAATATGACCTTTATAGTGAATGCAATCTGCGTTAAATTTCATCATACAATTATTGGCTTTGCCTTATTGGCAAGTATAACCACAAGCGGTAAAATCACCAAATTAATAGGTAAACAATTAGCGGCAATTTGTCAGTTTAACAAAGTTTGGAAAGCAATTTGTATCTTGCAGTAACTCAATCTAACATAAACATGAAAAAAGGAACGATTATTCTTTTAGGTGT
>CAZRVA010000111.1:0-7373 GCA_964603255.1 uncultured Chitinophaga sp. | reverse complement strand
AATTAATAAAGATAATTCTTCTAATTCATCAATTATTCTTTTAGGTGTAGCAGCTTTGTTTTTGCTACTTATTTTTAATGGTTGTGGCAGTTACAACAACATGGTAACCAAACAAGAAGCTACTTCATCGGCTTGGGCACAAGTAGAAAACGTTTACCAAAGACGTTTGGATTTGATTCCCAACTTGGTAAACACGGTAAAAGGTGTGGCTAACTTCGAGCAAAAAACATTAACTGATGTAATTAATGCCCGCGCTAGTGCTTCATCCATAAAAGTTGATGCTAGCAAGTTATCACCGGAGCAAATTCAAAAATTCCAATCTTCTCAAGGCGAGTTAAGTCAAGCATTGGGTCGTTTGATGGTAGTTGCCGAGCAATACCCGCAATTAAAAGCCACCCAAAACTTTTTGGAGTTACAGAGTCAGTTAGAAGGAACAGAAAACCGCATTACGGTGGAGCGTCAGAAATTTAACGACATAGTGAAGGATTACAACACCTACATCCGCAAATTCCCTCAGGTAATTTACAGCGGAATGTTTGGGTTTGATAAGAAAGGCTACTTTGAAGCCGATAAAGGAGCTGAAAAAGCGCCTACCGTAAACTTCGAATAATTACAATAACATAAACATTAAGCCACAGGCAATACAATTTTATACAGTTGTGTTGTTTGTGGCTTTGATTTTAAACTCCATTTTATGTCTAAAACTTTTTTTACTGATACCGAACAAACGCAAATTATTGAATCTATTCGTTTGGCTGAGTTAAATACCAGCGGAGAAATTCGTTTGCACATTGAAGCGCATTGCGAAGGTGAACCTTATACACGCGCAAAAATTGTGTTTGAAGAATTAGGTATGCATTCAACCGAACAAAAAAATGGGGTATTGTTTTACTTGGCATACACCGACCATAAGTTTGCTATTTTAGGTGATAAAGGCATACACGAAAAAGTATCGCAACAGTTTTGGGATGCAGAGAAAGAGCTTTTACTTACTTATTTTAAGCAAAACAAATTTGCCGAAGGATTATGTTTGGCAATAGCCCAGGCGGGAGAAAAATTAAAAGAAAATTTTCCTTATCAGAGCAATGATACCAACGAATTGAGCAACGATATTTCTTTTGGAAAGGGAGGGAAAAATGAAATTTAATTTAACCCTGCGAAAAGGTATTTATGCCAAATTAGTACTTGCATTTGGGTTCTTATTTTTATCTGTAATCTCTTTTGCAAAAGAAATTCCTGCTAAATCAAACCGTTTGGTAAATGATTATGCCAATGTTTTAAGTGCTTCTGAAGAGAGCGCCCTAGAAACTAAACTTCGCGGATATTACGATACAACTTCAACACAAATTGCTGTAGTACTTGAAAATAGTTTGGAAGGCGATGATTTATTTGATTATTGCCAGCGATTAGCATCAGCTTGGGGCATTGGTGAAAAAGGTAAAAACAATGGGGTTCTTTTATATGTAGCCATTGGCGACCGTAAAGCACGTATTCATACCGGCTATGGTATGGAGGCTACTATTACAGATGCCATGAGTACACGCATCAGAACAGAACAAATGAATCCAGCATTTAAAGCAGGAAATTATTACCAAGGTTTGGATGATGCTTCCACTACCATCATGCAATTGGCAAGTGGCGAATTTGTTAACGACAAAGAAGACAAACCGCTACAAAAAGGTCCTTCAGCTTTTGTCATCATTATTATTATCATCATCCTGATTATTTTATTTAGCAGAGGTGGTGGCGGAAGAGGAAACCGCAGCCGTGGTGGTTTTGGTGGACCAATATTTTGGGGAGGAACCTTTGGCAGTGGTGGCTTTTCGGGAGGCAGCAGTGGCGGTGGTTTTGGCGGCTTTGGAGGCGGTGGATTTGGTGGTGGCGGAAGCGGTGGTAGTTGGTAGGAAGAGAGTTATGAATGTTGAGTGTTGAGTTATGAATTGTGTTTAGCTATTAGCCGTTGGCTTTTGGCAAGATAAGAGAAGTGGAATGATGAATTTTAAAGTAATGTGATGCTTTTGCGTGGCCATTTACAATACTTTAGGATGATGGGGAGAATCGTAAACTTATTTTAGGCCAATACATTCTACCACCCCGCCCAGTGGGCACCCCTCCTGCTAGGAGGGGAACGTATACTCCCGAAAATTGACTTGTACCAAAATTTTATTTCATAAAGTAGTTTTTCATTTTGTAGTGTTGCTCCCACAGCGGGGGAGCTGTCATGTAAAGCCTTGGCGTGGGTATGACTGAGGGGGAGAATCTTAACCTTTTTTAGAATGATACAATAAACTATGCGTTTAATACTTGTAATTACCCATTTAAAGCATTTATTTAGTTGAAGCAACCATTAACAACATGAAACCAAATCCCTCAAACACCACCCCAATTTACACGCATGTAGGCACCGAGCAATTGGGTAAAATAGCTAGCCCATTGGATAAATTAAAATTAAAATTAAATAAATAGAAATATTGTGTCACTACATCACCGCGATTTATCGCACCTAATATTCCAATTAAGGCAATATTGTGCAATAAACGTGAAAATCAGTTGCACAGATAAGTATATTAGCGGTCAGCATTAAGACGATTACTAAAAATAAATTTATGATATACGAAAGCGGCATATGGAAATTAGAATTACGTAAAGAAATCGAAGAACTAAGGACATTTCTTTCAGAAACGAATTTAAATTATGATGCAGAATTTGAAGAGGCGGAAGACACAAATGCAGAAGAAAGGGACATGATTGAAGTTGCATTCATCAAGTTGCAAAAATTTGCTATTTACACTTCAATAGTTGTTAGAAAACTAATCGAGGCAAATAAAATTTCAGATGAACTTCTCGCATGTAATTTCCCCATTACGACATATCCAAAATCAGACAACGTTGAAGTTACTTTTATGAATGGATACGAAATCGAAAAGTTGTATTTGCTTGAGGAGCCGACTAAAGCCAGTATATCACTAAAGAAATTGACTCATTTGCTAATTCATAGCTTCCATTTTATGCCGAAATGGAATTGGCAAAAGATAGAGGATGACTTACCTGAGGATGATATAGAAAATTGGGAAGTTGATGGACTATTAGGAATATATTTTTCATCAGACGATACCAAAGATGAAGTTCTCTCTTATATTGAATTGGGTACTTATTTGAAAGCATTGGATTGTGTTACCAAAGACTTGATCCGACAAGTTCAAATAAGCGAAGGGAAGGTTATAAAAAAGTCAACGAAAGTTTTTTTCAATCCTGAAGGAAATTAGCATTCTATGTTATAGTAAAAAATTTAAAGACAGTAAGAACAATGAAACAAATATATTATGAAAAGGAAGGTCAGCAATTAGGCCCCTTAGACATTGACCAAATACAACCACTACAAATAAATGCAGATACACTTGTTTGGCAAGAAGGAATGAGCAGTTGGAAGAAGGCTAAAGACATGCCTGAATTAGAAGCCTATCTGAATAAGCTTCCACCACCTTTGCCACCACCACGAGATATCAAAATTGATAATACGTATGATTTAACCTACAAAAGGGAAAGAAATATAATATACATCGGTATTGGACTATTACTAACCCCTTACTTTCTATTAAACAATATTAGTTTCTTTCTTTCGACATTCTTTTTAGAACAAATTATTAACTGGAACATTATTTACGATAATATATCATATGTATTATATGCATTGACCACATTATTTTTTATCCCAGTTAGAATACTATCAACACTCTTTGTAAGGTTAGTTTCAATGAAACAAAATAGAAATTATAAGGCTTGGGGGCTATTCGCTTTTATTCTTCCATCTATTTCAATGATTAGTATTGGATCAACAAGAAGGATAAAGATTATAGGCCAACCTTCCTTTTTGGAAATCGAAGACAATTATGAAACAAAATATAAAGCAGCTAAAGAAAAAAAATACAGACAAATATTTGTTGGAATAATTTTTATAAACCTTATTCTGTTCATTGGTTTTACATTCTATCAAATCTTTCGGTATTAGACAACTCAAATTATAGTGTTAACTCCGAAATATGCCGAACCGCTAACAGCTCCCAAAAGCCATGCCGGCTAACCTCTTAAAATTGTAACTTTCGTTTACGTTGTTTTATTATCTTAGCAAGACAAATAAACGTTTCGCAATCCGGCACGGCTCTTGGCTGCGAAACATTATAGGGCATTGTAGAAAACAACTAAAATTAAATATATGACATTTGAAAAAGAAGGAGGATACAGAATCACTATTGGGAATAGTTATAAAGTATCAAATGACCCTAAAACTGAATATGCAGTTATTAAAGGTAGCATAGTAGAGAATGACACATTGTATTTCCTATTCGACAAATTAGGCTATGAGCTTAAAATTGACATTGACACACTATTAAAACTAAACCCCACTTTAGCTAATTAACTATGAAACAATTCTATTTGCCTTTAATTGCATTAATTTTTGTCTAATCGCTATAAAATATACTTAGTCTTAAATGCTTTTACAGTTATAGTGGGATTAAGTTCAATGAAAAACAGTGAATCAATTATGAGAGTTAAAAACTATTTAATAGAGAGAAATATTGGAATAGGAACAGTTAAAAGACTCTGCGACTTTCTAAGACTAAATACTATTGAAGTTAATTCAAAATTGACAGAGGAAAAAAAAGAACTTCTAGACAAAACGCTAAATTCCGAATCGTTTTGGATATGGTTGCAAACGAAATTCTCGTTGGATAGAATAGAAATAAACGAATCAAAGACGACAATAAAACCGTTATTCTACAATTCGGTTGACCCAATCGACAATCTATCAGGGGAACGAATATTAAACTCACTTAGCTACTTAATTAATGTTGGACTATTTGGATCACAAAAAGAAATTTTGCTAAAAATCATTTCATCAGACAAATCTGTAACTGAAAAAATTTCTATTTTGAAATTATCTAAATCCTTTTCAGAACCAAAAACTCCTTCAATTAATTTTAATCCAATTGAATCATCTATAAGCCCAGAGGATTTCGACTTGGACGATTTTGAAGACGAAATTAAACGAGAAAACAGGCGCTCTAGGTGTGACCCGTATGAGGACTTTAGTTGGGGTGGGCTAGATGGAGAAGAGGCTTATATTGGATACTGGAATACAGATTAACTCTGTTTTAAAAAAATAAAGCAACCTTTTGCACAAGTTAATTGCCCCGATAATTTTTTGAACTACATTTTTAAGGCTGAAAAATTGGGTGGCGCATAACAAACGCAGTGGCTGCGTGAACCAAGGCTTAGTTTGAAACCTACAAAACCCCAAACTAAGAACTAAGAACTGAAAACTAAGAACTCTCCCCGCCCCCTACATTCTAATAACTCGTCCGTCTTCCATTTCAATAATCCTATCCGTGCTTTGCGCAAACTCGTTATCGTGGGTTACAATTAATAAGGTTTGTTTAAACTCGTGTGCCAATTCGTTAAAAATATCAAACACAATTTGGCTGTTCTTTTTATCTAAGTTTCCGGTAGGTTCATCACCCATAATAATTAACGGGTCGTTTATTAAAGCACGTGCAATGGCAACACGTTGTTTTTGTCCACCCGAAAGCTGATTGGCCATTTTGTGCGCTTCCTTATCAATACCTAAAATGCGCAATTTTTCCATGGCACGATGTTCTACTTCCTGCTCAGAATATTTACCTAATTTTAAACCAGGTAACATCACATTACGCAATACGCTAAACTCGTTTAATAGATAATGAAACTGAAAAACGAAGCCAATTTTTTCATTTCGAACCAAAGCCAATTCACCTTCTTTTTTATTGCGCATGGCCACACCATCAATCAGCAAATCGCCTTCGTAATCGGTATCCATGGTTGATAAAATATAAAGTAAGGTAGATTTACCACATCCTGATTTTCCAATCACCGATACAAACTCACCTTTGTTGATTTCAAAACTCACATCCTTTAAAACCTGAATGGTAATGGGGTCGTGAAAATTTTTACTAATCCCTTTTGCTTGTAGTACTACGCTCATGTTATTTCCCCCTGATAATTACTACCGGATCTATTTTACTGGCTTTACGTGCTGGAAACAAACCTGCAAAGTAGGTGGTGATGAGTGAGAAAATAGTTCCTATTAAATAAAACTTAGGATTATAATTAATAGGATATGTTTTGATGGTTGGCAACGCTGCTGTATTAAATGGTACATTATCGATTAAAAACGACATACCAAAACCACAAACCAAACCAGCCAAACCTCCAAAAAATCCGATACTTAAAGCAATGGAAACAAATATGGCATTTACATCTTTACCCGAAAAACCGGTGGCTTTTAAAATGGCAATCGAATCCATTTTTTCGTAAATCATCATGTTTAAAATATTGTAAATACCAAAGCCGGCAACCACCAATAAGGTTATACCAACAGCATAAGAAATGATAGAACGAACCGAACTTCCTGTTTCAAATTGTGAATTGGCTGTTTGTATATCTTCTGCATCAATGGTAAATATCCGCGGATACTCTTTGGCAATAGCCGGAGCCAACTTCATATCCAATAATTTTATTTGAATATCGGTAACGTAATTACTTGGTTTGCCCAATAATTTCTGAGCTGTTCCCAATGAAGCATAACTCTGGGTTTTATCAAAATCTTGTAAACCCGATTGAAAAAAACCAACCACTTTTAGCTGAATTCTGTCGCCTTTAGGTGTAGTAACCTGCACCACATCACCAATATTAGCCAACATTTTGTCGGCTAAGCCTTTTCCTAAAATAATGCTATTAGGCGTGTGTTTTAAATCAATAAAATTACCGGCAGTAACGTAATCTTTAAAAAAGAAAAGTTTGTTTTCGGCTTCTACATCAATGCCATTAATAACACCTGTTACATCAATGGCACCTACATTATAAAACACCTGAGCCACTAATTTTGGCGCAACTCCATATACGCGGTTATCTTTTTTTAGTGCGCTTACAATGGCGTTATAATTATACACTTCAGCACGCGTTCCGCTGGGTTTAACCGAATGAATGAAATGATAACTGTTTTTAAAACGTTCGCTTAATGCGATGGGTTGATTTGGAGTTGCTTTTAACTCGTTATACAACTTAATGTGCGGTGTACGATTTAAAATTAATCCATCTAACAAATCGTTTAAGCCCGACATAAAACTAAGCAAAGTAATAAACATGGTAATACTAAAAGTAACACCAACAGCGGCTACCAATGTTTGTCGCCAACGCGCTACCAACAACGATTTGGCTATGGTAAAAATTAATTTAACGTTCATTATTTTACCGGAACAATTAATTCATCTTCGGCTTTTATTCCGGAGATTACCTCTACCCTTTCGTAATCTTTTAAACCCAAGGCTACTTTTACT
>CAZRVA010000110.1:0-9262 GCA_964603255.1 uncultured Chitinophaga sp. | reverse complement strand
GAGTTTCCACCAAACTCAACCGTGTTAAAATACATGGTCATGATTTCTTCTTTGGTGTAACGTTCTTCAATACGTATTGCTGTAATCCACTCTTTTAATTTTGTGGTAGCCTTATTAAAAACGTTATCAAACCTTTTGCGTGGAAATAAATTTTTAGCCAATTGTTGGGTGATGGTACTGGCACCACCACGTTTACCTAAAAACAATACAGCACTGGCAAAACGTCTGAAATCAATACCGGAGTGGTCGTAAAAACGCACGTCCTCGGTTGCAATTAAAGCATTAACCAAATTCGGACTCAACTCATCAAAAGTAGTGTTCGATCTGTTTTGTAAATAATACTTACCAAGTACCACACCGTCTTCCGAGTAAATTTCAGAGGCCAAGTAGGTTTTAGGATTTTCCAACTCTTCTAAAGGAGGTAACTCACCAAACCAACCCCAGCTTACCATAAATACAAACAAGGTAAAAGAAACGATTCCGGCAAAAACCAAAATCCACAACCATTTAAAAAATCGCGAAAACGGATTGTTGAAGAAATATTCGCCTATACTCACGGTTTAATTTGTTTTAGTAAAGTTGGTAATTGTTCTATAAAAAATGTGTTGTACGCTTCTAT
The DNA here is from genome assembly GCA_964603255.1 of uncultured Chitinophaga sp. Taxonomy (GTDB): domain Bacteria; phylum Bacteroidota; class Bacteroidia; order UKL13-3; family UKL13-3; genus UBA6183. Next base: position 8,643 of record CAZRVA010000110.1, on the reverse strand, counting down.
CTTTTTTTCTTTAAGCATTTTCTTAAAGGTATCGGTTGATATGGCAAACTGTACAAAAGCAGTACCACCTGTTACATTGTTTTTGTAAAAATCTATGGTTTTAAATCCATCCAAATACGATACGGCTGAACTTAATTTACCAAACTCTCGCACGTATAAAATTTGGTAACCATCATTTGATATCAATGTATTTGCACGCAAACTTTCAAGCTGATAATACTCTTCGTTGTAGTTAATTATTTTTTGCAACAAATCATTCATATCAAACTTTTCTGCTTTGGTTGCAAAAACATAATAGTGTGGAGCTTCATAATCCAAAGCAAACTCAGGCTTATTGGCCTCCTCTTCTTTTGCTTTTGCCGAAACAGGATTGTTAATTAGGTTTAAAATATCTTGTGCGCGCTCGGCAACATCTGTTTTAGGATATGCTTTTGTTATCTCGGTTAACTCATTTTTAAATGCACCAAGCGAATCTGTTTTACCTACAGCCAAGGCATAAACCAAATCGAATTTTGCTTGCATTACGTTTCCACTGTATTTTTTATCAGCCTCTAATTTTGCTTGCTTAACACCTTGATAATTTCCTGTTAAGTATAGCTGATAAATGTTTTCATAAGCTGCTAAAATTTCTTTGTTGGTTGAGTTTTCTGTAGATACCACCACTTTGTTTTGAATGATTAATGCATACTTATTATCGGGATATTTACTGATCAACTCTGCTTTGGCAGCTTCTGCTTTATCCGTTTGTTTTAAGTTGTTGTGTAACTTAAATAATCGATACAACGCTTCGGGTTCGTAATCACTAGCAGGGAAACGTTTGTTTAAAGTGTTAAAACTACCAATGGCTTCTCTAGAGTCGTTTATCTTCTGGTCATAAATATTTCCCAAGTTGTAGTAAGCCTCTTTTATTTTATCGTTAGATTTTGCAATGGCTATATCACCATAAGGAATATCCTTTACCCAAGCTTCACGCTCTTCCGATACGCTTGGCTTCTTGGCTTCTTTTCCACCATCAGTATCATCACCCAATTTTTTATCACCATTTTTGGCCGCTATTGTGCTATCTTTTGGAGTTGAGTTTCCATCACCTGAATTTGCATTCGGATCTTTAATTTTTTCTTTAGCAGCTATGCGCCAAAAATCTTCATTCTCTCTTCTGCCCCATTTTCGTGTACTAAAAAACTCTTGTTCTCCTGATGATTTTACTGACGAATTATAAAAATACCACTGCCCTTGCTCCACGCCACCCAAGCTAGGCAGCGCAGGTCCACCTCCAATTGGTTTATTTAATTCGGCTTGTTTCTCTAATTCTTTTCTTGCAACTGCATTTTTGGCCTCCTGTTCAGCTTTTAGTTTCGAAGCAATAATCCATCCATCAACTTTTTTGTCTAACTCAGTTTTACTTAGTTTTGATAATCGTTGTAAGCTGTCCTCTGTTTCAATAATGAGTATATTACTGATTAACTCGCTCAACACATTCTTTTTGTCTTGAACTTTTTTATAATCTTTATTTTCAGCAGGAATTACACTTGCTGCACTATCGTAGTATGCTTGGCCCAATTTGTAATCGGGCATAGCCAAATAAATATCACCCAAAGCCAGATAACTTGATGCTTTTTGTGTAGCGTTTTTGGTGCTTTTAGCAATTGAAAGCTGATAGTGCTTTATTGCTTGAGGAATTTCTTTGTTGCGGTGTTCAATCTTAGCCAACTCAAAATAAACCTGATCGTACAATCCTTCATTTTTATCATCATTAAGCATTCGTTTTAAACTGCGCTTTACCTGATTTACTTCTCTTCTGTTATTTGGGTTGTAGGTGCGAGTTAAATTTAAGTTTGCATTAAACTCAAAATCGTAAGGAGCCAAAAGTTTGGTCACTTTTACAAAACATTGTTTAGCTTGTGGTATACTATCTTGCAATAAAAACAACTGACCCAAAATGTAGTTGAACCTAATTTTATCTTTTTTTATTGTGGAATTAGCCAAAGCAACCTTCAGCCTATCGGCTGCTAGGTTATACTTTTCTTGCTTCAAATAAATATCCGCTGCTGTTGCGTATATAAAAGCCTTTTGTGTTTTAGTAATTTTCTGTGTTTTAAGAGCAAACTTTTCAGGCACTTTCTTTTTACCTGCAAACTTAGTGGGGTCAATCTCGCTAATTAATAAACCCATAACAGCCTCAGCCTCGCCCGGTTTGTTCAACCCATCGTAACAACGCGCAATCCATGCTGTGGTAACTTTTGTTAAATCAGTATTGGGGTATTTTGAATTGATATATTGAAAACCTTCAAGTGCAGCAAAAAAATCACGTTTGTAATATTGCGCTTTTGCCATCAACAAGTAGCTATCATCGGTATATCTACCAATGGTGTGCATTTGTATTGATTTTGAAGCTTTTTTAATTACCTCATCCATGGCTGCTGTCATGCCTTTGGCTGCGCTTTCATCTGGAGTGATGTGTATGGGAAGTATTTTGTTAAAATCGTTTTGATATCCTTTTTCGAAGGCTTCTACAGCTTCATCAAACTTTATCTCTCCGTTAAAGTATACGTTATAATGACCGGTAAGCGTGTGCCATTTACGGTTAATCCACCTATCGCGAGTTGGGTTACAAGCCATTATCAACGCTAAAAGCGCCAACACCAGTAAACTCCAACTAAAATATTTTAATCTATAATGCAAACTCTTTAAAATTGCTTTGTTTTGAATACTTAACTTTGAAAACGCAAAATTATTTTATTGCCCCACACTACAAAATAAACTTGTAGTAATAACAACAATAAAAGAATACCCGCATATTATGGAAAAGAAAAAGAAAAAACTCATACATAAATTAAAAAACAGGTACCGCATTGTATTAATCAACGACACCACTTTCGAAGAAAAGTTTTCGTTGAGTCTAACTCCTATGAATGTGTTTGTGGGTTTCAGTAGTTTCCTAGTTTTCTTTACCATTATCATCTCTTTGCTAATCATTTTCACACCGCTTCGCGAATATATTCCGGGTTATGCCGACCCTGATTTAAAGCAAGACCTTGCCAAAACATTATACAAAACCGATTCACTTGAAAAAGCACTTTACGACAAAGACATCTACTACAAAAACCTAATGAATATTGTAACCGATAATATTCCAAAAGATACCAATATGCTAAAAAAATAATGCTAGCAACCTGGTATATAATATTTTGCGCAAAATGTCGCATTTAATCACCAATCATTGCATTCGTGTTATTTTTTTGTAGATTTGCGTTTTATCATCTCCATGATGGAGGTTTAACTTAAACAGAAAACAACATGGCTTTATTTAATAACGGTAAAAACCAAGCAGCAGCATTCAACCCTAATACACTTAACATCATTAATAGCGGTACCCAAATTTTGGGTGATGTAAATTCTGACGGAGATATACGTGTTGATGGTAACATTAAAGGTTACCTTACATCCAAAGCGCGTTTGGTATTGGGCCCAACTGCCGTTATTGAAGGTGATGTTAAAGCAGCCAACATAGAAATATCTGGAGAGGTAAATGGTAATATTTATGCTAGTGAATTATTGACCATTAAAGCAACAGCTAAAATTAACGGTGATATCATTTCAAACAAATTGATTATTGAAGCCGGTGCTGTATTTAATGGAACCAGTAAAATGAACAAGCCTAAAGAAGCTTCGTTAACCAACAATAACAATGGAGCCAAACCGCAAGCCTCAGCAAAACAACCGGAAGCAATCGCTAACTAATTACGCTAAGTATAGCGCGTTTGCTTTCCAAATGATAGGCGTGTTTGTGGCCTTATCATTAGGGGGCAATTGGGTTGATAAACATTGGCAACTTAAATTTCCTTACTTTACACTTTTGGGTGTTTTTGTTTCGTTGGTTTCTATTTTTTACAGCTTATATGCTTTAATTAACAGAAACGATTCAGAAAATTAGCATCAACTCAGAAGTGCTTACCTTGTTCATAAATCACTAATGACTTTTATCAGGTTTTATTTATTTTTGGTTGCAATAACACTTTTACAAGTTGGTGTTGTTTTAGCAATTCCTCATTTAGTGCCCACTGACGATGTACTAAAAGCTGTATTTTTTATGGCCATTTTAACAGCCGTTATTTATCCAATAGCACACATAGGTGCGGGTAACAAGGATGCACACACATTTATTATAACAGCTTACTTAACTATTGGCATAAGGTTTATTTTAAGCATGTGTTATATTGTTTACTACAAATACAGCAGAACCAATTACGAGCTAGGTTTTATTTTTTCTTTCTTTATAACCTACATTTTTTACACAGTGTTTGAAATTACAAGTCTTACTGCTAAATTGCGACCCGATTTAAAGGAAAAACAAAGCAGTAATGAATCCACTAACAACTAGATTTTCAGTCAAAAACACACTATTTTCTGCTGTATTATTTGTTGCATTTTTACTCCTAAACAATGTAGCAAGCGCTCAACATGAGCATAATCATGCAACTGAGCCTGCTGTAACAGAGGCAACACAAATGGATTCAACCCACCAAGAAGCAACGGCACATGATGCACACGCAGCAGGTGATGAAAAATTTAACACTAGTGAAGTTATCATGGAACACATTGCCGATGCACACGATTGGCATTTATGGGGACATACTTCAGTTCATTTACCGGTTATATTGTATACAGACAAAGGTTTTGAGTTTTTCTCTTCAGGGAAATTTGACCACGGACACGCTACACACCAAGGCACACACTACAACTACCGTATTGTTAAAAACCCTGGTGAACAAAAAGAAAATATTAAAGTTGTTGATGCATCAGGTAACATTGATGAAACCGCATCAGCCTCAATCATCGATTTATCAATCACTAAAAACATTGCATCGTTATTATTATCAGTAATTTTACTTTTGGTAATTTTTATTGGCATAGCAAACGGATACAAAAAACGTGGAATTGGCGCCCCAAAAGGTTTAGGTTCATGGTTAGAGCCAATTATTTTATTTGTACGTGACGATATTGCTCGTCCTAACTTAGGTGAGAACTACGCTCGTTTTATGCCATACCTATTAACTGTGTTCTTCTTTATTTGGATGAACAATGTATTAGGATTAGTTCCGTTTTTCCCGGGAGGAGCTAACGTAACAGGTAACATTGCAGTTACTATGGTATTAGCATTGGCTACCTTTATTATTACCAACTTAAACGGTACAAAAACATATTGGAGTCACGTATTTACTCCACACGTTCCAAAGTGGTTATATCCATTATTAATTCCGGTAGAGATTATCGGTTTATTTACCAAACCATTCGCTTTAATGATTCGTTTGTTCGCAAACATCACTGCGGGTCACATCTTAGTATTGAGTTTAATTTGTTTAATTTTCATATTCAAGTCGATTGCTGTTGCAGGTGTTTCGGTTCCGTTTGTTGTATTTATCAGCGTAATTGAAATGTTAGTTGCCTTTATTCAGGCTTTCATCTTCACCATTCTTTCGGCAGTTTATATCAGTATGGCATTAGAAAAGCCACACCACGAAGGAGAACATCATTAAACCATTTTTAAATAGAAACTTTTTTTTGTTAAACCAAAATAAATAAACACAACAATGACAGGAAGTATCGCTGCAATCGGAGCTGGATTAGCTGCAATTGGTGCAGGCTTAGGTATCGGAAGAATCGGTGGATCAGCCATGGAAGGTATGGCCCGCCAACCTGAAGCCGCTAACAAAATTCAAACTGCTATGCTTATTGCTGCAGCCTTCGTAGAAGCTGTATCATTATTCGCAGTAGTAGTTGCTTTGTTAGGCAACGGTTAATTAATCACAGCAAAGCCCGATTGTAGTAAAAAATCAAATCGGGCTTTCTTTTCCGATTTTCAAAACATTACAAACAGAAAAAAGAATTTAAACACGTATGGAATTAGTTACACCGAGTATAGGTTTAGTAGTTTGGTCTACATTATCGTTTCTTATCTTAATGTTTTTGTTGACCAAGTTTGCTTGGAAACCAATTACAGCTGCTTTAAAAGAGCGTGAAGAAAGCATTGAAGGTGCGTTAAAGCAAGCTGAAGCGGCAAGAGAACAAATGCAGTTGTTAAAAAACGACAACGAGCGTTTGTTAAACGAAGCACGTGCAGAGCGTGATCGTTTATTAAAAGAAGCAAGCGAAATGAAAGATCAAATTTTAGCAAAAGCTAAAAATGACGCTAAAACTGAAGGCGATAAAATGATTGCTTCTGCTAAAGATGCAATTGAGCGTGAAAAACTAAATGCGATGAATGAATTAAAATCGCAGGTAGCTTTATTATCAATTGATATGGCTGAAAAAGTATTGCGCAAACAATTGGCAGACCGTGGACAGCAAGAAGCTTTTGTAAACGAAAACTTAAAATCAATTAGCTTAAACTAACATGTCAGAAACTAGGGTAGCAGCCAGATATGCTAAGTCAATATTAGACTTATCTATTGAGCAAAAGAACCTTGATGCTATTTTAAGCGACATGAAAACTTTTGCCAGCATTGTTTCTGGAAACAGTGACATGCGTAATTTAATCTCGAGCCCAATTGTACCGGGTGATAAAAAGTTTGCCGTGTTAAAGAAGTTATTCGAAAACCAATTGAATCCTTTAACCATCAAATTTTTCGATATCATCATCCGTAAAAAACGCGAAAAGTATTTAGGTGATATTGCAAACAGCTTTATCAAGCAATACAACGATTTACATAATATTGCAAACGCAAGTGTTAAATCAGCAGTAGCACTAAGCGATGCGGCTATCAGCGAAATTAAAGGTCATATTGAAAGCCAAACAGGCAAAAAAATAAATATATCGGCAACCGTAAACCCTGATTTAATTGGTGGTATTGTGGTGCAGGTAGAAGACAGGTTATTCGATGCAAGTGTTGCCGGAAAACTTGGAAAATTAAAACAAGAATTATTAAACAGTTATATTTCTAAATAAAACAATTTATGGTAGAGATCAGACCTGATGAGGTATCTGCAATCATTAGAGAGCAACTCAGCAGCTTTAAATCAGAAGCTGAATTAGAAGAAGTAGGTACCGTACTCCAAGTGGGCGATGGTATTGCACGTATTTACGGCTTAACCAAAGTTCAAAGTGGTGAATTAGTTGAATTTGCTAACGGTGTTCAAGCCATCGTATTAAATCTTGAAGAAGATAACGTTGGTGCGGTATTACTTGGTTCATCAGATTCAATTGTTGAAGGTGATACTGTAAAACGTACTGGACGCATTGCATCTATTAAAGTAGGTGAAGGTATGTTAGGCCGTGTTGTAAATACCTTAGGTTTCCCTATTGATGGTAAAGGCCCAATTACAGGTGATTTATATGAAATGCCTTTAGAGCGTAAAGCTCCGGGTGTAATTTACCGCGAGCCGGTAAAAGAACCACTTCAAACCGGTATCAAAGCTATTGATGCGATGATTCCAATTGGTCGTGGTCAGCGTGAGTTGGTTATTGGCGACCGTCAAACAGGTAAAACTGCGGTTTGTATCGATACCATCATTAATCAAAAAGAATTTTATGATGCAGGCAAGCCTGTATATTGTATCTATGTTGCAGTAGGTCAAAAAGCTTCTACTGTTGCACAGGTAGTAAAAACTTTGGAAGAAAGAGGTGCAATGCCATACACAGTTGTTGTATCAGCTACTTCTTCAGATCCGGCTCCAATGCAATTCTTCGCTCCTATGGGTGGTGCTGCAATTGGTGAGTTCTTCCGTGATACTGGTCGCCCTGCTTTAATTGTTTATGATGATTTATCAAAACAAGCTGTGGCTTACCGCGAGGTGTCTTTATTATTAAAACGCCCTCCTGGACGTGAGGCTTATCCTGGTGACGTATTCTACCTACATAGCCGTTTATTAGAAAGAGCTGCGAAAATTAATGCTACTGATAGTATTGCACGCGAAATGAATGATATTCCTCCTTCAATTAAACACTTAGTAAAAGGTGGAGGATCCTTAACAGCATTACCAATCATCGAAACACAAGCCGGTGACGTATCTGCATACATTCCTACAAACGTAATTTCTATTACCGATGGTCAGATCTTCTTAGAGTCAAACTTGTTTAACTCTGGTGTTCGTCCGGCTATTAACGTGGGTATCTCTGTATCGCGTGTGGGTGGTAACGCTCAAATTAAATCAATGAAAAAAGTAGCAGGTACATTAAAGTTAGATCAAGCGCAATATCGCGAGTTAGAGGCTTTCTCTAAATTTGGCTCTGACCTAGATGCTGCAACTAAAGCTGTATTAGCAAAAGGTGCTCGTAACGTGGAAATTTTGAAACAAGGTCAATTCTCTCCACTTACTGTAGAAAAACAAGTTGCTATTATTTACTTAGGTACAAAAGGTTTATTAAACAATATTCCGGTAAATAAAGTACGCGAGTTTGAAGCCGATTTCCATCAATTTATGGAAGCTAAGCACGGCAATATTTTAGCTGAGTTGAAAAAAGGAAACTTAAGCGATGAGGTTACAAACACCATCGAAACTGTAGCTAAAGAATTATCAGCAAAATACAGCGCGTAAGCGTAAAAAATAGTTGAAAGTGGCCGATTAATTTGCTAAACACTTTAATCGGCCGCATCATCAACCAATTAAAATAACAAATGGCAAACTTAAAAGAAGTACGTACAC
>CAZRVA010000109.1:0-9288 GCA_964603255.1 uncultured Chitinophaga sp. | reverse complement strand
ATTGGCCATTGTTATATCGCTTATTATTTTGTTTGTAGGCGGACTTGCCATCAAAACCTTACCCACATCGCAGTTTCCTGAAGTTGCTCCACCTGTGGTAATGGTTAGTGCATCATATCCAGGTGCAAGTGCAAAATCATTGGCAGAGTCGGTAATCATACCGCTAGAGCAATCTATTAATGGTGCTTGGGGTATGCGTTACATGACCTCAGATGCAACCAGTGCCGGAGAAGCAAACATTCAAGTAGTATTTAATCCCGGTACAGACATTAACCAAGCATTGGTGCAAGTATCAAACAGGGTACAACAAGTTACCAATAGGTTACCCACTTTAGTACAACGCGAAGGGGTAATTATTACGCCTGTTATTCCAAGTATGTTGATGTACGTTAACTTGTACAGCAAAGATAAAAACGCCAACATGAAATACCTGTTTAACTACGCTGGTGTTAATATGGTTCCGGAATTGCAACGTATCAATGGAATTGGTCAGGTTAGGATTTTGGGTAGCCGACAATACGCAATGCGTGTTTGGTTAAACCCCGATAGAATGAGGGCTTACAACGTATCTCCGGATGAAGTAATGGAAGCCTTAAACGACCAAAGTATTATTGGTAAGCCAGGTAGGATTGGTCGTGGTGATGGTAAACAAGCCGAAGCATTGGAATATGTTCTGACTTACACCGACCGATTTAACGAACCTGAGCAATACGAAAACATCATCATCAGGGCCAACGCAAAAGGCGAAAACTTAAGGTTAAAAGATGTAGCAACGGTATCGTTAGGCAGTGAGTATTATGATATTTACTCAAGTATGAATGGGCATCCTTCTGCAGCCTTGGTATTAAAACAAACTTATGGAAGTAACGCAAGCGATGTAATTAAAGAAGTTAAATCTAAGTTGGAAGAGCTCAAAAAAACCTTCCCTCCCGGCATGGATTACGAAATTAGTTATGATGTTTCTACTTTCTTAGATGCATCAGTAGAAAACGTAATTCATACCTTACGCGATGCTTTCTTTTTGGTTGCTCTAGTGGTATTTATTTTCCTTGGCGATTGGCGCTCTACCCTTATTCCTACATTGGCTGTTCCTATCTCGTTGATTGGTGCATTTTTCTGTATGCAGCTGTTTGGTTTAACCATAAACATGGTAACTTTATTTGCATTGGTATTAGCTATTGGCATTGTGGTTGATGATGCCATTGTGGTGGTAGAAGCCGTGCATACAAAAATGGAAGAAGAACCTCATTTATCGCCATACAATGCAGTACGCAAAGTGATTGGCGAAATTAGCGGTGCTGTTATTGCCATTACTTTACTTATGGTTTCGGTGTTTGTTCCGGTATCGTTTATGAGCGGACCTGTTGGTACATTCTACCGTCAGTTTTCTATAACCATGGCATCTTCCATTGTATTATCAGGTATTGTTGCGTTAACCGTTACTCCGGTTTTATGTGCCATGATTTTAAGAAACAACCATGGTAAACCGCGCAAAAAAACATGGTTAAACAGATTCTTTGATAGCTTTAACAGCGGGTTTGAAAAACTAACCGGTAAATACGTTTGGTTACTTAAATTAATTGCACACCGTAAGTTAATTACAGTTGGATTGTTTGCTGCATTTGCTTTAGGTATTTGGGGCGTTAGCAACTCGTTGCCTTCGGGTTTTATTCCAAGCGAAGACCAAGGTATGTTATATGCCATCATACAAACTCCTCCGGGTTCAACCCTAGAAAGAACCAATGATTTATCAAACAAATTGGTTGATATCATTACTAAAACAGAAGGTGTTAAATCGGTTTCGTCTATTGCAGGTTACGAGGTATTAACAGAAGGCCGTGGTTCCAATGCTGGTACATGTTTAATCAACCTCAAACCTTGGTCGGAGCGCGAGCATAATGTTGAAGAAATTATTCATGAGTTGGAAGAAAAAGCAAAAGAAATTCCCGGTGCTACCATAGAGTTTTTTGATCCACCGGCTGTGCCAGGCTTTGGTGCTGCAGGAGGTTTTGCATTACAATTATTGGATAAAACCAACAGCGGTGATTATAAACAATTGGAACACGTAACCAATGAGTTTATGAACGAGTTGAAAAAACGCGAAGAGCTTACCGGCTTATTCACCTTCTTTAGTGCCAACTATCCGCAGTACGAAATAGAAATAGATAATCAGGCAGCCATGCAAAAAGGTGTTTCTATTGGTAATGCCATGAACACGCTTTCTATTTTTGTGGGTAGTACTTACGAGCAAGGTTTTATAAAATATCAGCGCTTTTTTAAAGTGTTTGTTCAGGCTGCACCTGAGTATAGAAAATTACCATCCGACATCATGAATTTATATGTAAAAAACAACCGTGATGAAATGGTTCCGTTTTCTGCATTCATGAAAATTCATAAGAAGCAAGGAGCAAACGAAATTAACCGTTACAACATGTACAATACTGCTGCCATTAGGGGCGGACCAGCACGCGGTTTTAGCAGTGGTGAAGCCATTAAAGCCGTGCAAGAAGTTGCGGCTAAAACCTTACCAAATGGTTATGATATTGATTGGGCAGCTTTATCGTATGATGAAACAAGACGTGGCAATGAAGCCATTTACATCTTCATCATTGTATTGATATTCGTATATTTTGTATTGGCTGCACAATACGAAAGTTTTATCATTCCATTGGCAGTAGTATTATCGCTGCCTGCTGGCGTGTTTGGTTCGTTTTTAATGATTAAAGGATTGGGATTGGCCAACGATATTTATGCGCAAGTGGGTTTAGTTATGTTGGTGGGCTTGTTGGGTAAAAATGCAGTTTTAATTGTAGAGTTTGCCGTACAAAAACACCACCAGGGTGCAACCGTTTTAGAAGCTGCTATTGAAGGTGCAAAGGTGCGTTTCAGGCCAATTTTAATGACTTCGTTTGCCTTTATTGCCGGATTAATTCCTTTAGTTGTAGCACATGGTGCAGGCGCAATTGGTAACCGTACCATTGGTGCTTCTGCTTTGGGAGGTATGTTATTCGGTACTGTTTTCGGGGTAATTATTGTACCCGGATTGTACTACATATTTGGTAGCATAGCAGCAGGCAAAAAATTAATTAAAGACGAAGAAGAAAGCTCTTTAACAGAAGACATCGTACATCACATGGATCAATTTCCAACAACAGCAAACGAACATGAAAACAAATAAAAATAGCATATCTATTTTGGGGTTATCGCTTGTGGTAGTGCTCTTTTTAAATGCATGTACAGGCCCGGCCTTAACCATCAAATTAGAAAATAAAAACACACCGGCATCTTATGGTAATACTAAAGATACCGGCAACGTGGCCAACATAAAGTGGCGTACCTTTTTTACAGATGCCAACTTGGTTGCATTAATTGATACTGCGCTTCAAAATAACCAGGAGCTTAACATCATGATGCAGGAAATTAGCATCGCCAAAAACGAAGCCAGAGCGCGTAAAGGAGAATATTTGCCTTTTGTAAACCTAATTACAGGTGCAGGATTGGAAAAGCCCGGTTTATACACCAGTAAAGGCGCAAGCGATGATTACCATGAGATTGCTCCGGGTAAAAAAATTCCTGAACCATTAACTGATCTGGCCATTGGTGCACAATTTTCGTGGGAAATTGATGCTTGGAAAAAACTGCGCAACTACCAAAAATCGGCAGTAAACAAATATTTGGCTACTGTGGATGGCCGTAACTTTATGGTTACACAATTGATTGCCGAAATAGCCCACTCTTACTACGAGTTGATGGCTTTGGATAATCAACTCGACATCATCAAAAAGAACATAGAAATTTATCAGCAATCGTTAGAAATTGTGAAGTTACAAAAAAGTGCTGCACGTGTTACCGAGCTTGCTGTTAAACGTTTTGAAGCCGAATTATTAAGCAACCAAAGTCACCAGTACTATATTGAACAACAAATTATTGAAACTGAAAACAGAATAAACTTTTTGGTGGGAAGATTTCCGCAAAAGGTGAACCGTAATGCCAATGCATTTGCCAATATTAATGTTGATGACATGGCATACGGAATTCCGTCTCAACTGCTTGAAAACAGACCCGACATTAAACAAGCTGAACGTTTATTGCAAGCTGCAAAGCTAGATGTTAAAGCAACAAAGGCAGAGTTTTATCCATCAATTAGAATAACAGCAGCATCTGGTTTTAATGCATTTAACCAAAAATATTTGTTCAACACTCCGCAATCATTGGCCTATAATTTAGCTGCAGATTTGGTTGCACCACTCATTAATCGTAATGCCATTAAGGCGGCTTATTACAATGCCAATGCACGACAAATACAGGCCGTTTATAATTATGAAAGAAGCATATTAAACGGACACGTAGAAGTGGTAAATCTGTTATCAAACATGAGCAACTTAAAGAAAAGCTACGAGCTAAAATCGCAACAGGTTGCAGCCTTAAACGAATCGATAGATATTGCCTCTATTCTATTTAAAGCAGCTCGTGCAGATTATATGGAAGTGTTGCTTACACAAAGAGATGCACTTGAATCGCGCATTGAATTGGTGGAAACAAAGAAGCTACAACTAAACGCCAAAGTAAGCCTGTACAAAGCACTTGGTGGTGGTTGGAACTAAATTCTTACATCAACATTATTACAACAAAAAAGCGGTAGTCTAATTTGATTACCGCTTTTTTAACTTGAGTTATTTGTTAATCGTGACCCATTCGCTCACGCTTTGTTTTTAAATAATTTTCGTTGTGTTTATTGGCTGGAGCTTTAATAGGTACATTCTCCACAATCTCTAATCCGTATCCAATTAAACCTGCACGTTTGGTTGGGTTATTGGTCATTAAACGCATTTTATGAATACCAATATCACGCAACATTTGTGCACCAACACCGTAATCTCGTTCATCGGGTTTAAAGCCTAATTGTACATTGGCATCAACTGTGTCTAAACCTTGTTCTTGCAGCTTGTATGCTTTTAACTTGTTAGTTAAACCAATTCCTCTACCCTCTTGGTTAATATAAATAATTGCGCCTTTACCTTCGTGCTCAATCATCTCCATTGATTTTTGTAATTGCTCGCCACAATCGCAACGCATACTATGGAAAATATCACCTGTTATGCAAGATGAATGCACACGCACCAATACAGGTTCATTAGGTTCCCAAGTTCCTTTTTTAAGCACCAAATGTTCTTGTCCGTTGTCTTTTTGTTCAAAAGCAATCAACTCGAAATGGCCATGTTTGGTAGGCATTTCAACAGATATAATTCTGCGAATTAAACTTTCGGTTTTTAAACGATACTCAATCAAATCTTTGATGGTAATCAACTTTAAATTAAAGCGCTCGGCAACTTTAATCAAATCAGGCAAACGCGCCATGCTACCATCTTCATTCAAAATCTCAACAATACAACCGGCAGGTTCAAAACCAGCCAAACGTGATAAATCTATTGCAGCCTCGGTATGTCCTGCCCTGCGCAATACACCCTCTTTATTGGCAATTAACGGAAATATATGTCCGGGTTTACCCAACTCATCGGGTTTGGTATCGGGGTTAATTAATGCCTGAACCGTTTTGGCCCTATCTTGTGCACTAATACCTGTTGTACAACCTTGCGTTAATAAATCAACCGAAACGGTAAAAGCTGTTTCGTGCACAGCATTGTTACGCGTAACCATTAAATTTAAACCCAACTCTTGGCTGCGCTCTGGTGTAATGGGTGCACAAATCAACCCACGACCATGAGTGGCCATAAAATTAATAACCTCAGGAGTTACATTGCGTGCAGCTGTTAAAAAATCGCCCTCGTTCTCTCTGTCCTCATCATCAACAACAATAATTAACTTACCTTGTTTAATGTCTTCAATGGCTTCTTCTATGGTGTTAAATTTAAAACTCATTACCTAAAAATAAATTGCTACGCAAATTAAGCGTGCGGTTGTGTATTATAAAAATTTAACAAGCGAGCAATCACTTTGTTATTATGATATTGGTCAGTTGCCAGCTGTTTGGCTTCATTACCAAGCTGTTCGGCCATGCTTTGATTTTGTAATAATTCAACAATGGCATTCGCAAATGCAGATGCATTATCTGCTACCAAAACGTGCTCTTTGTTTTGTGCGTCAATACCTTCAACCCCAAGTGTTGTGGTAACAATGGCCTTACCAAGGCTCATCCCTTCTAATATTTTAACCCTAATACCACTACCGGCAAACAAAGGAACAACCATTATTTGTTTGCTTTGCATAAACACGGTAGCATCTTCTACCTCACCCATTATTTTAATGTTTGATGTTTGGTATTTTTTAAATGATGCAGGCATTTTTTTCCCGGCCATATAAAAAATAGCATCGGGTTGTTGTTTAATTACCAATGGCCAAACCTCGGTTACAAACCACTCCATGGCCTGCTGGTTAGGCTGCCAATCCATTGCGCCTAAATGAAAAACAGATTTGGGTTGAACCGTACCCTTGCTTACTGTTTGTTTAAAATCAATGCCAACAGGCGAAACAAACATGGGTTGATGGCAGCCCAAAGCTTGCATATCAGCAATGTCTTTTTGGGTTAGCGCAATTATTGCATCAAACTTTGGTAGTACTTGTTGTTCAAACTTTTTTAAGCGATTGGTAAGCAACTTAACGTAATTTTTTTTGAGCAATTGTTTGGTTTGATGAGCCAAACTTTCCCAAATTTTATACTCAACATTGTGCTGCCTAAGCCAAATTTTTGCTTGGCTGTGTTTACGAACAACATCTATGTAAGGCGCGGTATACAGGCCATCAAACAGTATTAAATCAAAGTGCTGCTTACTTAATAAGTCAACCAAAAGTTGCTCGTAAGCAGGCGTTATAAAACGTTGTATGTTATACGATTGTTTACCAAACAAATTGATAAAAGCCGGTAATGCCTTTACTCTATTATCAACAAATGCAGTATGTAACTTGGCCAATCGGGTAAATGTAGCAGGAAGTTTATTTACATCAACATGGTGCTTACGGGTATTCATGGCAGCCAAAGTAATATCACATCCTGCATCGCTCAATCCTTTTAATAAATTGTAATGCGCTAATGTACCACCGTCTTTAACGGGCCATGGCACGCGGTTTACCAATAATAAAACTTTAAGCCCCATGTTATTTTTTACCTACTAAAAGCAAACGTTTAAATGCCGATTTCCACGAGGCTTTATCAAACAAACCCGAATCGGTAGAGGCCAGATAAGTAAGTATCATACCAACAGGAGCTAATATCATAACTGCTAACCACATGCCCATTGGTGCTGAAGTTGAAGCTGTTTTAACCATTTTTTCTCCTGTTATAGATATAATGTGGTAAATGATGTAAAACACAACAGATATTACCACCGGCATACCAAATCCACCTTTGCGCACAATGGCACCAAATGGCGCACCAATAAAAAACATAATAATACATGCCACACTTAAGGTAAACTTGCGGTGCCACTCAATATCATATTTAATGCGGGTTCTTTCGGTATCGCTCACATCACTCACGCTGTACTCAATATAACCTTTTGCAGAACGTGCATTGTTTAAAGCTGCAGTTACCACACTTTGCTGGTTAAATCGCATTAAATGTGTAAAAATACTATCGGGTATATTGGTGGCGGCAATAGGTTGTAGCTTTTGGTTTGAATCGGCAAAATGAAAATAAGCATTTAAACTGGTACGTAAAGCTTCATTTTTCTGAGCAATTACGCCACCAAGCGAATCGTAACCGCGACTTAACTGCACCACATTTAACATTTGATGGTGGTTTTTAAACAAACTTTCGTCTGTACGACTAAACTTAAAAGCTTGTAAATCGAATACAATTTCTTCTTCCTTAAAACTAAATGTAGTGTGCGGATAAGTGCGATCGTAGCCTTGTTGTTTATCCATTTCCTCGTAACGAGCACCATTGTAAAGGGTAAAAAACAAATAACGTTTATCATCGCCCATTACCATTTTGCCTTTTTCGGCCGTGATAATAACAGGTTTACTTCCACCCTGACGTTGGTCGTAAATTACAATATCCGAAAGTTCATCCGTATCCGGATCGCGTTTACCCACGCGCATACTAATGCCTTCAATACCATTAAAAAATACGCCATCCTGAATTAAAATGGTAGGCTTTTGTTGTTTGATATCGTACAACAAAGCTCCTTTTTTTAGGTTAGCTTCTGGTATTAAAACGTTTGATGTAAAGAAACCAAATACACCTAAGGATAACATTACGTAAATAAGCGGCATAAACATGCGCCAAATAGAAACGCCCGCAGCCTTTGCAGCAACCAACTCATAGGTTTCGCCCAGGTTACCAAATGTCATGATAGATGCTAACAAAATAGACAAAGGCAAAGCCATTGGAATAATACTGGCCGAGAAATAAAACATTAACTGAGCAATAACCCAGGCGCTTAAACCTTTACCGGCAAGGTCGTCAATATACAGCCAAACAAACTGCATGAGTAATATGAACAGCACCACTAAAAAGGTGGGCACAAACGACTTGGTAAATTGTCTTACAATTAATAGGTTTAACTTTTTCAAATACGCTTTATTTGAAGTGGAATGCAAAAATCAACATTTAAACTGACAAAACATGAATTGGATTTTATTTCGGATCCAATTTACATGCAGATGAAGCAAAAACTAATCCGAAATTTTTACGATGCCATGCATGGTATGGGCAGTTGGTTGATGGCGAAGTATTACCCTAACAGTAAACTTAACTTTAAAGTTACCCGTGGCGAAAACTACCTGGATATGCCTTATGTGGTGCTGGATACGCCTCAACTATCAACCCAATATATGGAAAACCACCTGCGCATTATGCTTTGGTGGGGCCATTATATTAGTCTGCAATATTTTATTGGGGTTGATGAAACTACAGTAACTAAACTTAAACAATTAAAACATCTGCCCTACAAGGTTTTAACTACCGACAATTTGTTTAATAACAAGTTGGATGATTTAGATTTTGTTGAGACTTCTGCTTTAAACGAAAAACATTTTACATTTAATAAACTTACTAAAATTTGTTACCGCGTTGAGCTAAGTGAATTGGAAAACTTAGAACAACATATTGAAGTATTTATGAACCATGTGCACGGTTAATATTTTTTTACAAATTATAACAAACTAATAATTAGCCTTCAACTAAAAACTTTTTGTTCATTTTAAAATGTATTGATTGAAATTAAAATAAAAAGTTACTTTTGCTGCAAGTTAAAAACAAGTAAATGGTTTTTAATTGATTTCGTAGCTCAGCTGGTAGAGCATTACACTTTTAATGTAGGGGTCCTG
>CAZRVA010000108.1:8500-9614 GCA_964603255.1 uncultured Chitinophaga sp. | reverse complement strand
ACTGAGTTCTTAAATTCGTTTACAGAAGATTACATGAAAGATGCAAAAGGAAGAAAATTAACTCCTGTTAAAACATCAGAGAGTAACGGAAATAAATTTGCACAAACAGAGTTTACTTGGAAAGATGAAGATGGAGAATATTTTATGCTAATTACAATAACAGAAACAAAAGGACATTTTTATAAAACCCTTTGTTGGACATCTTTAAAAAATAAGGCAACCCTAATTGCTGATTTTGATACCATGTCTAAATCAATAAAAGACTAAATTCATATTTAAGCATAAAAAAATGCCCAATCAAAA
Organism: uncultured Chitinophaga sp.; assembly: GCA_964603255.1. Lineage (GTDB taxonomy): Bacteria > Bacteroidota > Bacteroidia > UKL13-3 > UKL13-3 > UBA6183. The sequence continues at coordinate 9,311 of CAZRVA010000108.1, read as the reverse complement.
TAAACTTGATTGGGCATTTTTATTTTGGTATGGCCTATAGTTTTATACCTAAATTCCAGAATATAAAACTATACATATCTGTGGCATCTTCTATTAATTTGGTAGTGGGTTTACCTGCTCCGTGACCGGCTTTTTTATCAATCCTAATCAATATCGGATTTCCAGTTGGTAGTTGTTTGCTTTGCAATTCTGCAGCAAATTTAAAACTATGCGCAGGCACCACACGGTCGTCATGATCAGCTGTCATAATCATGGTGGCAGGGTAGTTAACATCCTTTTTTACATTATGTAACGGTGAATATTTAATCAGATAATCAAACTGCTCTTTTTTATCACTGCTACCATACTCTACAGCCCAACCCCAACCAATAGTAAACTTGTGGTATTTTAACATATCCAATACACCAACTGCAGGTAATGCTACCTTAAACAATTCCGGTCTTTGGGTCATGCAAGCACCAACTAATAAACCACCATTACTGCCGCCATTAATGGCAAGTTTAGCCGATGAGGTATATTTTTCTTTTATTAAAAACGCTGCTGCTGCAATAAAATCATCAAATACATTTTGTTTTTTATCGAGCATACCGGCTTTGTGCCAATCTTCGCCATACTCTCCACCACCACGTAAATTAGCAATTGCATATACACCACCGTTTTCTAAAAACATGATGCGTGAAACACTAAATGATGGCGTAAGTGAAATGTTAAATCCTCCGTATGCATATAATAAAGTGGGGTTGTTGCCATCTAACTTCAATCCTTTTTTATGCATGATAAACATCGGAATTTTAGTTCCATCCTTTGATGG
>CAZRVA010000108.1:0-8400 GCA_964603255.1 uncultured Chitinophaga sp. | reverse complement strand
TAAATCTGTTCCTTGCGGTATAATATCTTTCCAATTTTTCGACTCCGGATTTAAAGGATCAACAGAAACCAAACGATAACGTGGTGCACCAAAATCTGTTAATGCTAAAATTCTGTCGCCAACATTATCAATTACGTTGTAATTATTTTCAAAACCTTTAAATACAGTGATGAACTTTCCACTGGATTGAGTTAAATCACGCACCAAAATTTCAGATCCACTAGTTCCTTCACTTACGTTAACAATTAAGTAGCGTTCGTCTTCAGTAACACCTGCATTAAAATAACGTAAAGGATTTGCCTTATCCTCATAAATCAATTTATCATCCTGCTGAGATTTACCTAACTCATGGTAATAAATTTTCATATACTCGTTGGCGTTGCTGTACTCTTTACCTTTTGTTGGTTCATCGTAACGGCTGTAGTAAAAACCATTTTTGTACCAAGTGGCACCACTAAATTTAACCCACTTTATTACATCGGAAGTTTTTTGTTTGGTAGCCACGTTCATCACAAATATTTCATTCCAATCGCTACCACTTTGTGCAATACCCACTGCACAAAACTGATGGTCTTTACTAAATGTTAAGCTCGCTAACGATGCCGTCCCATCAGCACTTAACGTGTTTGGGTCGATAAAAATTTCCGGTTCGGTACTGGTTCCTTTTTGGCGATACAATACACTTTGATTTTGCAAGCCATCATTTTTAAAGAAGTAGTAATAATCGCCTTCCTTAAATGGAGAACTGTATTTTGGATAGTTCCATATTTCTGTTAAGCGCGATTTAATTTTATCTCTGAATGGAATTTGTGCTAAGTAATCTTGAGTAAGTTTGTTTTGTTCATCAACCCAAGCATTAACATCTGCTGCGGTATCGTTTTCTAACCATTGGTATGGGTCGCTAATTTTAGTTCCAAAATAATCATCAACCACATTCCCTTTTTTGGTATCCGGGTATTTAATCTGCTTCATTGTTTGTTGTGCGTGTGTATTGTTTCCAATAGTAATTGCAGCCAAGACGGCTGTTGCCAATATTTTTTTCATAATAAATTTATAACAAATGGGTTGTATCGTTAGCCTTAAGCAATTCAAATTTATTGCCATCATATTGCAGGTGGTACAAGCATAAATTGGTATGCTGAAATTGTTCCATTTTGGTCAATGGCTCCTCCAACATTAAACATAAAAAACTTTTCATGGCCCTGCCGTGCATACAAACTAAAATCAATTCTTCTTCTGCGTTTAGTATGTGCTGCAAGGCAATTTTTTGTCGCTCTTGCATTTCAATCGGACTTTCTCCATTGGTAATTTTAGCATGTAAATTCCCGCTATTCCAGTGATTAACAGTTTCCCAATAAATGGCTTTTTGCTCGGGCGTTTGAAGTTTGCCCTCAAAATCACCCCAACTAATTTCGTTTAGTTCGGGTATGATGGTGTGCTTAATTCCACTATTAATAAAACTTGCCACACTTTGGTGGGTACGTATTAACGCAGACGTAAACACATGCTGAAAAGGAATGTGCTTGTAATACTCATAAAAACGTTTAGCCTGATGATGGCCTAGTTCATTCAGCTCCTTATCAACCCCACTGCCCTGAACAATATTAAGGCGATTAAAATCTGTTTCGCCATGACGTACAATAAAAAGTTCTTTTTTAATCATTAATAAGGCAAAGTAGCAAATTTTATTCAATTAAATATCCGTAATTTTACAAAAATAATTCGAGTGTAAGCATGCCGCAAAATCAAAAACTTAAGCTTACTTTATATAACAGGCAAAATAGCATTGTGTTGTCATTTCTGGCAGCTTTTTCGTTGATTAACATTGTGTATGCTACCAACTATTTCTGGGCTATACTTTTTTGTATTATCATTTCCTTGCTTTTTAGGTATGCTGAAAATCAATTTATCAAATCTAAAAATCCAGAATCGGGGATTTTAATCATTTTATCAATAACAATTCTTTCCTTATCATTCGCTCAAAGCATTGGCCACGATGCTCCGATATGGCTCTTTCACATCATACTTATTTTCCAAGTTCTATTTTTAGTACCAACAAGAAATCAAAGAATAGCGTTAATTGTTGTAAACGTATTGGCAGGAATGTTCACTGCTTTTGTTCAAGATCAACCTACGGCTAACATTCTTTCGAGGGGTGCAGTTTTGGTATTGTTCAGTATATACGGTCACAGCACACTTCAATCTCTAATCAAGTCGGCAGAGTCGCTCAATCAAGAGGTTGAGGACAAGCTAAAACTCAATGCCAAACTTTTAGAAACGCGTATTTTTCAGCGAAGAGTATTAGATAGTACAAATTATGCAATTATTGCCGTAAATGAGGAAGGTATTATTGTTGAGTTTAATAAGGGTGCTGAACAAATGCTTGAATATAGTGCAGATGAACTGCTGGGAAAATCAACACCAATGATTTTCCATGACTATAACGAGGTTGAAAAATATAATGAAGAGCTTAATCAGAAATATCACATCAACCAAAAAGTATCTTTTGAAACTTTTGCTTTTAAAAGCCGGATTGGGGTAACCAATGTTAATGAATGGACATTTATCACTAAAAGTAAACAACGAATTAATGTATTGTTAACCATAAATACAATTAAAGACGAAGACGGCAGAATAAAAGGATTTATGGGTATTGCCCAAAATATAACCAATAAAAAGCTACTGGAAGAAAACCAACAAACTGCCGAGGCCATTATTGCTAATAGCCCATCTGTAGTATTACGATGGAGATCGAATAAAGGGAGAGACATTCTTTATGTGTCAGCAAATATATCGCGTGTATTGGGTTATACATCTGTTGAGCTAACTAGTGCAAACGTTGCATACAACGATTTAGTTTTTGAGGATGATAAAATAAACTTACAGAAAATTTTTTCGGATGCTATCACCTATTTAAAAGATGAGGTAAGTATCGAATACCGAATAAAGCATAAAAACACAGATTGGGTTTGGGTTGAAGAGAGGACATCTATTAAACGTGATAATACAGGTGAGGTTACATCTTTTGAAGGTGTGATTACCGATATTAGTGCCAGAAAAAAAGCCGAACAACAGTTGCAAGAGAGCGAACTTAGGTATGAACTTGCCGTTAAAAGTACTGATGCCGGAGTTTGGGAATGGATAAATATTGAAGATGGTGTTGTTTGGTGGTCGCCCAAATACTACGAATTATTAGGATATAAAGACCAAGAAATAAAGGCATCTTATGAAGGTTTTTTAGCTAGCTTACACCCTGATGATGCTCCGAGATTCCACGAGACTATTAAACTACATGCCGAAAATAACGAACCATACATGATTGAGTATAGGTTACGAACAAAAGACGGCAGTTACAAGTGGTTTTTAGCGAGTGGACAAACCAACAGAGATGCCAGCGGAAAACCTTTAAAATTGGTGGGATCCATCATAGACATTCATCATAAAAAAGTGAATGAGGAATTACTAATAGCAAGAGAAGAAAACTTTAGAACATTTATTGAGGCTGCTAAGGATGTGTTTTTCCAAACCAACCCTGATGGATACCTTGTATATGCAAACAAAGCAGGATTAGATTTAATTGGGTTAACATTAGATGAGCTAAAAAAACACAGGTATATTGATTTTGTTAGAGATGATTACAAAGAAAAAGTTGCAGAATTTTACCTCAACCAAAGAGCAAAAAACATTAAACTAACTTATCTCGAAATTCCGGTAATTAATAATAAAAATGAAACTGTTTGGATGGGACAAAATGCCCAACTCATTTTTAAAGAAGGAGAATACACCGGTGCGCATGTTGTTGCAAGAGATATTACAGCGTTAAAACAAATTCAAATTGATAAAGAAAAGGCAGAGTTAATGCTCAAAAAGCAGCTGTCTACTCAAACTGCCGTAATAGAAAGCACATCTGAATCAATCTTTGCATTAGATAATCAACTGCGGTACACTGCTTTTAACACAGCTCATGCAAAATTGGTTAAAACAATATATGATATTGATATAGAAATTGGAAGTACACTCATTAACCATCCAAATGTTAAACACGATCAGGAAAAAGAAATAGAAAACTTAAATAGGGCACTGAACGGACAGAGCTTTACCTTGGAAGAACATTATGGATTTAATGGTAATGAAGTTTATGTTCAAATCACTTACAATCCGATAAAAAACGATGATGGAACAATAACCGGAGTGGCAGTTTTTTCTCAGAACATTACGCAAAAAAAACAAAATGAACTAGCTCTGTTACAAGCCAAGGACGCTGCATTGAAAGCAGCAAGGGCTAAGTCTGATTTCCTCTCAAACATGAGTCATGAAATTAGAACACCAATGAACGCAATTATTGGAATAACAGAATTGCTTATGGAAAGACTACAAGATAGTTTAAATATTGAATACCTTCAATCTATAAAGCTATCTGCCGATAATCTCCTGTACATTATTAACGATATCTTAGATTTAAGTAAAATTGAGTCAGGGAAAATAACATTTGAGCATGTTCCATTTAATCCGCTTAAACAGTTAGATGAAATCAAAAAATCATTCGAACATCAGGCCAATGAAAAAAATATTGAAATAAGCATACAAAACAATCCTAATACACCTGAAAGCATACTAGGCGATCCATTTCGATTAAATCAAATCTTGATTAACTTGGTTGGTAATGCCATAAAATTCACGCCATCGGGTAAGGTAAATGTTAGTGTTGATGTGATAGATGATAGCGCCCACTCTTGCATACTAAAATACTGTGTTCAAGACACCGGCATAGGAATTTCAAAAGATAAGTTTAACGCTATATTCGACAGCTTTAATCAAGCATATACCGACACATCAAGAAAATATGGTGGTACGGGGTTAGGATTAGCCATCACTAAAAATCTAGTTGAATTGCAGGGTGGAAGAATTTGGTTAGAAAGTGTAGAAGGAAAAGGATCGAAATTTTATTTTGAAATCAAGTTTCAAAAAACGAACAGACAATCTGCGGCTTTTCCGGCTCCAAAAATACCACAATCGTTAAGTTCTTCTATTGTTAATCGATCATTAGACGGAGCAAGAATTTTATTGGTTGAAGACAATAGCATGAATCAGTTTTTAGCCAATCAAATATTAAAAAAATGGAATGCAGCTGTAACGTTTGCCGAAACTGGTAAAGACGCTTTAGAAGCTATTAAAAACAACACCTTTGATATTATATTAATGGACTTGCAGATGCCTGAAATGAATGGTTATGATGCAACTACAGCAATACGTAACGGAAAACACGGAAAATGCAAACCGGAAATACCAATTATTGCACTTACGGCTGATGCATTTGAAGAGACGAAAATGCGTGTATTACAAACAGGTATGAACGACTTTATTACCAAACCTTTTAAGCAGGATGAGCTTTTTACCAAAATCGTTAAACACTTACCTTTTTAATGGTTTAATTTGCATCAAACAAAATAACAAAAATGGCTTTTGTAAATATGGAAGGTGTTACGCTAAAAGAAATTAATAAGCGTAACGAAAATACCATGGCCGAGTATATTGGCATTGAGTTTATTGAATTTGGAGATGACTACTTAACAGCACGTATGCCCATTGACCACAGAACAGTTCAACCTTTACGAATTGTTAATGGTGGTGCATATTGTGTGTTAGCAGAAACAGTTGGTAGTTTGGCCGCAAACCTTGCGCTAGATAGAACAAAATATGTGGCTGTTGGTTTAGATATTAACGCAAACCACGTGCGCAGTGCGCACGAAGGAAATGGCTTTGTTTATGGCACAGCAAAACCTATTCACCTTGGACGAACCACCCAAGTTTGGGAAATTAAAATTACCGATGAAAAAGGTAAGCTAAATTGTATAAGCCGCTTAACAATGGCTGTAATTGAACTAAAAAAAGATGAACGAGGATTTAATCCGCCAAAGGTTTAATGAAGCCAAACAAATAGGTTGCAACTTTGCAGCTATGCGTTTGCCAAAAAGTAATGATGCTTACTTTTTTTACGCAACCCAGTTGCCAAAAATGCAGCGAGTTGAATATCAAAAAGATTTAGATAGACCATTGTTTTTTTGCTCGCCATACGGTGCTGCAAACAGAGCATATACTTTTTTGAGTGATGCGATATATAAAAACAACACCTGTATTTTTGGTCAGTTACCAGAACCAAGCAATATAGAAGTGGTTAACTTCTACGAGGGCTGCTCTGAACAAAATTTTTATGCAGATGAGGTTTTCTATAAAAACTATGTAAATCACATCATCAAAAATATCAATGCTGATAAGTTTGATAAAGTAGTAGCTGCAAGATGTGAGCAAGTAAATGTTTCAGTTGATGCGGCTCAGTTATTTATAGATGCAACAAATAAATACCCAGATGCAGCAGTATATTTCTTTAGTATTAATGATGTTGGAAGTTGGTTAGGTGCTACTCCAGAAAAACTACTATCTGTTACTAATAATATTATCGAAACAGTTGCACTTGCAGGAACAATACCTGCTGATGAAACTGCAACCTGGAGTGATAAAGAATATGATGAGCAAGGAATGATTGAGTTTTTCATCAGTAATGTCTTTGCAGATCATAAACTTAAGAAATACACTTTAAGCGAAGTAGAAACCATCATTGCAGGAAGTGTTCAGCATTTAAGAAGTACTTTTAAACTTAAGCTAAAGCCTGATGAACTTTATGCCAAACTACATAAGATTCTGGCAGACATTAACCCTACTCCTGCTGTATGCGGTTTACCTCAGTTCGAGACCAGTTTATTTATTGCCGAAAATGAAAAAATGGAGCGCAGATTTTACAGTGGTTTTATTGGCATGCAATGGCCAAGTAACAACCTCGAGCTGTTTGTAAATTTAAGGTGTGCAGAGTTATTTAAGAACCATGTGTTGTTATTTGCCGGAGCTGGAATAACTAAAGATAGTGATGCAGATAAAGAATGGATGGAAACCCAAAGAAAACTCAACACCATTAAATCTTTGTTTAACAACTAAGACTCATCACTACCAGCAATAACAATTACAATCTCACCCTTGGGTGGTTTTGCCTCGAAATAGGCTATAAGTTCTTCTATTGTTCCGTTAACAGTTTCTTCAAACATCTTTGTTAACTCACGCGAAACAGAGACTTTTCTTTCTGCCCCAAAAAACTCCTTTAGTTGATTTAAACACTTTACCAACCTATGTGGTGATTCATAAAGTATTATTGTTCTGGTTTCTTTACTCAACTCTTTAATTTTTGTTTGACGACCTTTTTTATCGGGCAAAAACCCTTCAAAGCAAAAACTAGTAGCTGGTAAACCACTTTTCACCAATGCAGGGACAAATGCTGTTGCTCCCGGTAAACATTCTACCTGAATGTTTTCCTTCAAACATTCACGCACCAATAAAAAACCCGGATCACTAATTGCCGGAGTTCCTGCATCACTTACCAATGCGAGCGTTTTACCACTTTGCAGCATATCTATAAACCTGCTTAACTCACGATGCTCGTTGTGCATATGATAAGGAATCAGTTGTTTTTCAATAGCGTAATGCTTCAGCAATTTTATACTTTGCCTGGTATCCTCAGCCAAAATCGCATCAACCTCCTTCAATATTCGGAGTGCTCTTATAGTAATATCTTCTAAATTCCCTATTGGTGTAGGAACCAAATATAGTTTCCCGCTCATGCCTGCAATATACCATTATTGATAATGGGTTTAAAAACCTGAGAAAAGTTTTAAGTCATTTATTTTTTAATTCAACCACAAACTTTAATTTAGCCACAAAATAAACAACCATATTAGTTATGAATTTTCCTGATAATTTATTGTACACAAAAGATCATGAGTGGGTTCGCATAGAAGGCGATACTGCATTTATTGGTATTACAGATTTTGCACAACACGAGTTAGGTGATATCGTTTACGTTGATATCAACACTGTTGGCAAAAGCGTTGCACAACACGATGTGTTTGGAACAGTTGAAGCTGTTAAAACAGTTTCTGATTTGTTCTCGCCATTAAGTGGCACTGTAGCCGAGTTTAATGGTGCATTAGAAAGTGCGCCTGAGTTAGTAAACAGCGATGCTTACGGTCAAGGTTGGATGATTAAACTTACTGGTTTTAATCAGGATGAAGTAGCTGGTTTAATGAATGCTGCTGATTACAAAACTCTGGTTGGAGCTTAAATAGAAATTTAACATACAATATATTAAATAGGCCGTCTGCACAGACGGCCTATTTTTTTGTGGTTTGATACCTTACCCATTCAGATAATTATAGCGCTTAAGCAAGAGTAATTGCTATAAAAAAAGTCCGCCCCAATTAATTGGAGCGGACTTTTTATTTAATGATAAACTATTGTTATTCTTATTTCACCGTTACACGTTGTGTGTATTGTTTACCATTGTTGGTTAACTGT
>CAZRVA010000107.1:0-9678 GCA_964603255.1 uncultured Chitinophaga sp. | reverse complement strand
GTTGAAAACGTTTTTATTACACGTTCGTACAATTTGTTTTCGCCAATTTGTTGTTGTTCAAAATCGGCACTACCCGAGTTTGATGTCAAGGCCAACACAATCCCCCATTTGCTTTCATACTTAAAAAATGGCAACAAAGAATCTTGTCCCATGTATGGCGCAAGTGTTACCGAGTCAAAGCTCATTTGTTCGAAAAAAGCACGTGCATACATATCGCTTGTGTTGCCAATATCACCGCGCTTGGCATCGGCAATGGTAAAAATGTTTTTAGGAATATAGTTTAAGGTATCAAGCATGGTTTGCCAACCACTTACGCCTTCGGCCTCGTAAAAGGCCGTATTAATTTTATAACTAACACAATAATCTTTGGTAGCATCAATTATGGCTTTGTTAAAAGCCAACACCGGATTTTTTTCTTGCAACAAATGTGTAGGAACTTTTTTAATATCAGTATCTAAACCTACGCACAAAAAGCTTTTCTTTAATTTGATTTGATTTACAAGTTCGGTTCTGTTCACGGTGTTTGGTGTTTTCCCTTTTTTGGGTTGATTAAAAAAGTAAATTTAACTCGAGGGCAAAGTTATGAATCGATTTGTTTTTTAAAGGGGGATTTAATCCACTTATCAAACCATTGTTAATGTTTAACAAACCATACTTAGCCACAATTTGAAAACCCACAAAACCACCATAAAACTGTGTGCCGGCTAGCACCATTACATCATTACTACGCAGTTTTGGCCTTTCATTTTCTGCAACTGCTGTGGAGCTCATGTAAATAGAAGTATTTAACAATTGTGAAAATTGTAATCCGGCAATAAAATGACTGTTATTGTCCGCACTAATAGACCTTACCCACGTAATGGGCAAATCAAGATAATAAGTAACTAACTTGCTGTATTTACCAACAGGATTATCAAAGTTACTACCGCGTAAACTCACGGCTAAATCAACTTGAAAGGCGCTTTTGGGTGTGTACTTCTTACGAAAATAAGCAGCACCATTTAGGCCAAACATTGGTCTTGGGTTATCTAGCTCTCCACCTAACATCGTTGTTGTGTTGGTTCCTAAACGCAAACCAAACTCAACATCTTCATTCATGTTGCCCTTAAGCCACTCAAAAGACTCTTCGTCCACTTCTTCATCGGCCAAATTGGTACTATCTGTTTGGGCTATGGCCACAGATGCAAATAACATCATCAAAATAAAAAGCAACCGTTGCATACACACAATATTAGCGTTTTATGTCTAAAACTATTCTTAATTTAACATCAACCCAAAACCTTGCAATACACTACGCCAACGCTTCTGCCAACAATTTGTTATACTCAGCCTTGGTAATTTCTATTGCCCCTAAAGTTCTTAAATGATCCGAAATATATTGCGTATCAAGTAAGGTAAGTTGATGATCTTTCATCCATTGCACCAACCAATATAAGGCTACTTTACTGGCATCGGTTTGTGTGCTAAACATGCTCTCGCCAAAAAAAGCTTTGCCCATTACCACACCATACAATCCACCCACCAACTCGTTATTTTGATTCCACGTTTCGAAACTAAAACCATAACCCATTTCATGCAAATCGCAATAAACCTGAATAATGTCCTCGCTAATCCAAGTCTCGTCACGGTTGGCACAAGCACGCATTACTTTTTCAAAACATGTATTTATAGTAACATAATATTTGCCGCTGCGCAGGGTTTGTTTAAGAGATTTGCTCACTTTAAAACCTTCTAAAGGAATAATACCCCTAAACTCCGGTTCTATCCAATAAATAACATCTCCTTCTTCCTGATTTGCCATTGGAAAAACTCCGGTACTGTATGCATACAGCACCATATCTGGTGTAATTTGTTCAACCATTTAAAACTCCAAAATATGCTTATTTGCCGATGATTGATTCATGGCATCTTCCAACTCGATATACGTTAATTTTATTTGATGCAATACCGCACTATCATGCTTTTTTAGTTGACCAATACTCTCTAGTTTATTAATGATAAAACCAACCTTTAAATATTGTAAGTCGAGTGCGGGTACATAACAATACTCTTTGTTTTTACCTTCTTCTACTGTTTTGGCCAACAAATCGCATTTCTGCATGGTGTTAAGCAGCTCACGTGTTAAGCTTAGCGGTAAATTTAGTTTTGTTGCAATTTCGGTTGCATCGGGTGGTTGCAAGGCATCCTTAAATCTTTTGGCCACATAATGCATGATGTACAGTGAAAACAACATACGCATTTTATGGCTGATGTTTCCGGTTTGTTTTTCGGACTCAAATAGGGCAATATTTTGAACGCTATATGATATCTCTGCACCAATTAAAACAATCATCCAACTAAACTGTAGCCAAGTGATGAACAATGGGATAGATGCAAAACTTCCGTATATAGTGTTGTACCTTGATACACCTATTTGAAAAGCAATATAAGCCCATTGAAAAACCTGAAATGCGCTACCGGCAATTACTCCGGCAGTTAGTGCAGCCTTTGGTTTAACACGAGTGTTGGGCATTACCAAATACAACAAGAAAAACAAAATACTGGTGGTGATGTATGGAAGAACTTGTAACGAAATAATAATTAACTCGGTAATAAATGCACCTAAAAAGCTAAGGTGTGTAAGGATTTGTTGTACTTGTGTGGTGATAAAAATATTGGCAGCGCCTGATATCACAATAAAAATTGGAGCCACTAACATCAATGATAAGTAATCAGTAAACTGTCTGGCCATGGTGCGTGGTTTTTGCACATCCCATATAGAATTAAACGCTTCTTCAATGTTTGATAATACTTGCAAAACACTCCATAACAACAACACAAAACCCAAACCTGCAATAACACCACCTTTTGTACTGCCCAATAAATTGTGGGCGTAATTCATTACGTTTTCGAGTACTTCGGGTTGGCCAACCAATACATTTTTTAACTGGCTATCTAAGTAATCTTGCAAACCAAAACCTTGTGCTATACCAAATATCATGGCCACAACAGGTACAATTGAAAGCAATGAGTAAAGTGTAAGCGCTGATGCGCGAAGGGCGAGGTTCTTACGCGCATAATCCTTAACAGCAACTAGCGTTATACGTAAAATTTTTATCATACCACGTTGCCATCTTGGAAATTTATCTAACTTTACGTGCCACACATCGTGGGTAATAAAGTTACGTATTTTTACCAAATCTATTTTAGCCATGCGGTAAAGATAAGTTATGTTGGTAACGATGTAAAATGAAACATAAAAATCATAATTGATGTTGAATATAAATCATGAATAAAAAACTGTTTTTGTACAAAAACTCGCGCATATCGTACCACCGTTACGGAGGCGGAAAAGATGTATTGGTTGCTTTTCATGGCTACAACCAAACGGGTGCAGAATATGCCTATTTTGAAGATGTTTTAGGAAAACAGTTTACCATAATTGCAATTGATTTTTTTTGGCATGGTGATAGTGTTTGGCTTGAGCAGGAAGATTTTTTGGATGAAGACATGCAAAACATTGTTAGCGGAATTGCCAAACAAGAAGACCTACACGCACAACGATTTTCGGTTTGCTCATTTAGTATGGGTGCACGTTTGGCAAGGGCCTTGGTGCGCAATTTTGCCCACCGTATTGATTATTTTATTTTGCTTTCGCCACCAACATTTTCTTTTAATACGTTTTTAAATTTTACCACCAATAACCGCTTTGGGTTAAGTGTGTTCAGGTATTTTGTTGATACACCGGGTGCGTTACAAAAATGGGTTGAGCGTTTGTACAAATGGAAAATACTTACCAGAAGTGTATACGTTTTTACCTCCAAATTTGTTGGTAAACAAGATCGTATAGAGAAGGTATTTAAAACATGGTACGCCCAACGAAAATTAAAAACCAACTTTAAAAAATTTGCGCAAAACTTAAACGACCACAACATAAATGTGATTTTGATTGTAGGAAAAAACGATAGCATTACACCGCCTCATGGTATGGTTAATTACATCAGAAAATTAAAGAACAGGCGGATATTTATTTTGCAAAAAAAACATGAACTTGCCACCCCCGAAACCAAGCATGTTTTTGAAAAACTTTTTACTTAAACATGTGTGGTCTCGTATCCATATAAAACATTTTATTTATGCAATACGAAACAATTTTATTTGAAGTAAACAATGGCATTGCCACACTTACGTTAAATCGTCCTGATGTGTTTAATGCTTTTAACGAACAACAAAGTTTTGATGTAATTGATGCATTGAAAAAGATTGAACGCGACAAGTCTATTCGTGTGTTAATTTTAACCGGAGCGGGTAAAGCATTTTGTAGCGGACAAGATTTAAAATCTATAGCCGGCGCAAAAAACCGTTCGTTAAGCGAAAGTTTATACAAACGCTATAACCCAATGATTAAAGCTATGCGCAACTTGCCAATACCAATTATTTGCAAACTAAACGGTGTAGCTGCAGGTGCAGGATGCAGTATGGCATTAGCCAGCGATATGATTGTGGCCAGCGAAAACGCTTCGTTAATTGAAGTGTTTGTTAATGTTGGTTTAGTTTTAGATTCGGGATCCAGTTACTTTTTGCCACGTTTAGTTGGTTCGGCACGTGCGTTCGAATTATCAACTATGGGAACAAAAGTTACTGCACAACAAGCATTAGATTGGGGCATGGTAAACCGTGTGGTGAAGCCCGAAGATTTGGATGCAGAGACTTTAAAAATAGCTGAATATTACGCCAAAGCACCAACCAAAGCCATTGGTTTGATGAAAAAAATGTTGAATAAATCGTTTAACAACGATTTGGATACCATGCTACAATACGAGGCCTACTGCCAGGAAATTGCAGGTAGAAGCGCTGATTACAAAGAGGGTGTAACGGCATTTAATGAAAAACGCAAACCTGAGTTTAAAGGCCAATAGCAAGATTTGATTTGGTAGTGTGGCTATTTTTGCTTAGATTGTGTTTAATAAAATCTTTGTTTTATGGCCACACACATTACCAAAATTGTTGTTGCAGTCGATACATCCAGCTGCTCAACCATGGCGCTCAAAGCCGCTTTATCTTTGGCTAAGGCCTACCATGCTTCACTGTATGTACACCACGTTACAGAAGGCTCTACATCAGAAGAAGTAAAGCAAAAAGTAGCGAGTGTTTTAGGTTCAACCCCTCACACTTACTCTGAAAGTAAAGGAAGTGTTTACAAAGAAATCATCGTTAAATCGCTTGATGTAAATGCAGATTTGATTGTGATGGGCACACACGGAAACACAGGATTTCAGGAGTTTTGGCTAGGAAGTAACGCAAACAAAGTTGTTAGTTCAGCAAAATGTCCGGTATTAACAATCAGGGATGATGCTCGCACAACCGACTTCAAAAAAATTGTTACACCAATGGATACCTCTTTTGAATCAAGGCAAAAAATACCAGTAGCTATTGATTTGGCAGAGGCACTTAAAGCAAGTATTCATATTTTAGGTGTTTCAACCGGAAAAGACAAAGAAGCCGAACATATTGTTGGGAATTATACCCGACAAGCAAGTGATAGCATTGCAGATCATAACATTTCGTGCACCATAGAAAAACGTTTGGGCGGCAATATTACCAACACAACTATTATGTATGCTGAAGAAATTATGGCAGACTTAATAGTAATTATGACCGAACAAGAACCACAAATCGGTTCGTTTTTCTTGGGTAAGTTCGCCCAGCAAATGGTAAATAACTCACCCATACCGGTAATTTGTGTGCCAACTCGCGAAGATTTAATGATAACAGACGCAAGGCTTTAACATCAACCCAAATAAGTATAAAGCGCCCCAAATGGGGCGTTTTTTATTTTTCATACAGGTTTTATTATTAGACCTGACGAACATTATTTTTTATACTTTAAACCAAAAATGTATTTTTACCGTTTGTAAGAAAAGTTAAAGCAAAACGAATGAGCATAAACATTTGTAGTGCTGAGCTGTTAATAACGTTATGATGGAAATTAAACCCGGTAAGTATTTAGAGCCAATTGAGTTTCCTGCTGATTTGCGCAAGGTTAAAGAAGAAGACTTAGTTAAGGTTTGCGCTGATTTAAGGCAGTATATTATTGATACCGTTTCGGTATACGGAGGTCACTTTGGTGCGAGCCTTGGAGTTGTAGAGTTATCTGTAGCTTTACATTATGTATTTAACACACCTTACGACCAGTTGGTTTGGGATGTTGGTCACCAGGCTTATGGGCACAAAATATTAACCGGAAGAAGAAAAGTTTTTCATACCAACCGTGTTTATAAAGGCATAAGTGGTTTTCCTAAACGTGCCGAAAGCGAATACGATACATTTGGTGTTGGGCATTCATCAACCTCTATTTCTGCTGCTTTAGGTATGGCTGTTGCAAGCCGCTTAAAAGGTGAGTTAGACAGACAGCACGTGGCCATTATTGGTGATGGTGCAATGACAGCCGGATTGGCATTTGAGGGATTGAACCATGCAGGTGTTGAAGATAGCAACTTAATTGTTGTTCTTAACGACAATTGTATGAGTATTGACCCGAATGTGGGTGCGTTAAAAGAATATTTAACAGACATTACCACATCGCCTACTTACAATAAATTTAAAGATGACGTTTGGAAGGCGCTTGATAAACTGAAAGGAGTTGGTCACGTATCTCAAGATATTATTTCAAAAGTTCACGACACTTTAAAAGGCGGTTTGTTAAAGCACAGCAACCTTTTCGAATCATTGAAATTCCGTTATTTCGGACCCATTGATGGCCATGATGTAAACCACATGGTTAAAGTAATGAACGATTTGAAAAAAATTCCGGGACCAAAATTATTGCATTGCGTTACTGTTAAAGGTAAGGGTTATGCATTGGCCGAAAAAGACCAAACCAAATGGCACGCACCGGGCTTGTTTGACAAGGTTACCGGAGAAATTTTTAAAAGCACACCTGACAAACCTCAACCACCAAAATACCAAGATGTATTTGGACACACATTGGTTGAATTAGCCGAGAAAAACGAAAAAATTGTTGGTATTACTCCTGCTATGCCTTCGGGTTCATCAATGAACATTATGATGAAGGCTATGCCTAAACGTGCATTTGATGTGGGTATTGCCGAACAGCATGCTGTGACATTTAGTGCTGGTTTGGCTTCTCAAGGATTGGTTCCGTTTTGTAATATCTATTCATCATTTATGCAACGTGCCTACGACCAAGTGGTGCACGATGTAGCTTTACAAAAGCTACATGTGGTTTTGTGCATGGACCGTGCAGGTATTGCCGGAGCTGATGGACAAACACACCATGGTATGATAGATGTACCTTACATGCGTTGTGTACCAAACATGGTAGTTGGTGCACCAATGAACGAAGAGGAATTGCGTGATATGATGTACACTGCGAGTTTAGATAAAAACGCAGGACCATTCAGCATTCGCTACCCAAGAGGCAACGGTGTAATGCCTGAGTGGAGAACACCATTAAAAGAAATGCAAATAGGTAAAGGCAGAAAACTTAAAGACGGTAAGGATATAGTGGTGTTGAGTTTTGGTACTGCCGGAAATATGGCTGCTACAGCAGCAGATAAACTAGCCACAGAGGGAATAAATGTTGGTCATTACGACATGCGTTTTGTTAAACCTATTGATGAAGAGCTGCTACATGAAGTTTTTGCCAAATACAAGAAAGTAATCACTATTGAAGATGGTACAACAGTAGGTGGTTTTGGTAGCGCTGTGCTCGAGTTTATGGCAGAACACAATTACCATGCAGAGGTTAAAATGTTAGGTATGCCTGACAGAATTGTTGAACATGGTGAACCACATGAGCTTTATGCGGAGTGCGGTTACGATGTGAACGGAATTGTTAAAACTGCACACAACTTGATTAAAGAAAGCGTTTCGGCTTAAAATAGAATAATACAATACATAAAAAGGCCCGATAAATTCTAGGATTTATCGGGCTTTTTTTGCTATTTTCACACGACTATTAGCACACCATATGAATAAGAAGAAGACAATTATTGATGCGACATTCGGTATTTTGGTTGTTGTGCTTTTTTTTAATGGTATAGGCCGTCATGATACTCCACTAAAAAAACACTTTGACTTTGCTAAGGATAGTGTTTTTGATTGTGTTGGAGAAGTATTCAATTTAAAAGGAAATAAGTTTATTCAGTCATGTGTATTAGTCAGTGATCAACACATCATTGCAACTGCTCATGGATTTTATGAGGAAAGCAAAGCAATGGTAAACGATAGTGTAACTGTTCTTGGTGAGAAATACCCAATTAAACGCCCTGCATTTAGCAGGCTAAAAAAGGAATCCGACTTCTACATCAAAATTGGTAGTAAGACTTATCGGGTCGAAAAAATTGTTATTCATCCGGAGTATAATGACGATTTCCACAGCAACGGATATAACGATGTTGCAATTGTTAGTCTTAGTGAAAAAGTAGCCGAAGATATAATACCCGCAACTTTATACACCGACACGTTGGAGAAAAACTCTCGCGGAATTGTTTGTGGTCACGGTGCTGTAATGAAAGCACAAGGAACATCAATAAGTTTAGGCAGGCGAAAAAAAATGGCCGGTGAAAACATGATTGACTCGTTGGGTGGCAACTACACAAATAACAAATGGGGTGTTCTTTTTGCCGACATGGACAAACCGGGAACAACATTGTGCAACAGAATGGGTGATGCAACGCCTTTACCCTTAGAGTTACATGGCCACACAGGAGATTGTGGAGGCGGTTTATTTTTAATTCAAAACAAACAATGGAGATTGGCAGGAATAAGTTTTGCACCAAGTTATTACAACGATTGGCAACTATATGGTAAAACTCATGGTTATTATGGGTTTATTGATGGTTGGACAAGGGTTTCACCAATTGCAGATTGGATTGAAAGTAATATCAAACCAAACACAACAAAAAAGCCACCCCGATAATACGAAGTGGCTTGTATGTGTAATAATACAATTAGTTATTCTGCTGATTCTGGTTGAGCTTCTTCCTCTTCTTCCGGCTCAATACCCAACATCAGGTTTTTAATGTCTTGTAATTCTTCTTTATTGTATTTGTTATCATAGTCGCCTAACAAATCAATCAAATACTCCAAGTTACCTTTTCCGTCTTCTTCCTCTAAATATAAAAAAGTGTAATCATCGTTTTCTTCGATGTTCTCGTAAGCTAAACGAATCATTTTTACATAGCCAGGTTCGTTACGGTTGGCTTTAAACCACTCACGTAATTCTTTTAATTGGTCAATTACCTTGGCTCCAATTCCTTCACCGGCAAGGGTCTTTTTTATTGCATCAATATGTTGCTTCATCTCAATTAATTAGTATTATAATGTGCGAAACTACATTTTTGTATGTTTTAAAAAAAATTTACTTCGCACAAGCACTAAAATCTTCATCATGAAACCACTCTATACCATTGTTTTGCTCATCATATCAAACCTGTTTATGACCTTTGCTTGGTATGGGCATTTGCAGTTTCAGAAAATAGACTGGCTTAAAAGTACAGGGTTAATCGGTATTATTTTAATCAGCTGGTTTATTGCTTTGTTTGAGTACGTGTTTCAGGTTCCGGCCAATAGAATTGGGCATACCGCGCATGGCGGACCATTTAGTATGTTTGAGTTAAAAACCATACAAGAAGCAGTTAGCATCATTGTATTTGTATTGGTAAATATCTTTGT
>CAZRVA010000106.1:0-9836 GCA_964603255.1 uncultured Chitinophaga sp. | reverse complement strand
GCCAAATCGTATTGTGGTTTCCAACCCCAATGTTCTCTGGCTTGTGTATCATCTATACTTTGTGGCCAGCTGTTAGCAATGGCTTGGCGGAAATCAGGATTGTAGCTAATTGTAAACTCAGGTATGTGCTTTCTGATTTCAGCAGCAATCTCTTCCGGGTTAAAACTCATTCCGGCTACGTTGTAACTGCTTCTTATTTTAACTTGCTCTGCCGGAGCTTCCATTAAGTTAATGGTAGCTTTTAATGCATCAGGCATGTACATCATTGGTAATTCTGTATCTGCACTTAAAAAGCATTCATACTTTTTGTTTTTTAGTGCTTCGTGGTAAATGTGTACTGCGTAATCTGTTGTTCCTCCGCCCGGAGCACTTTTGTATCCAATTAAACCAGGGTAGCGTATGCTTCTTACATCTACACCATATTTTTGGTGGTAGTATTCGCAGTAACGTTCGCCTGCTTGTTTGCTAATACCGTAAATGGTGTTAGGCTCCATAACGGTGTATTGTGGTGTGTTTTTCTTTGGTGTAGTTGGCCCAAATACTGCAATAGAACTTGGCCAGTATACTTTTTTAAGTACGCCCTCTTTGGCTGCGTTAAGTACATTAAATAAACCTTCCATGTTTAAATCCCATGCAAAACGCGGATTTTTTTCGGCAGTAGCCGATAACAATGCAGCCAATAAATATACTTGGGTAACATTGTGCTTTTTAAAAATTACATCCAACCTGTTTTTGTCCATTACGTCTAAAGTCTCAAACGGTCCGTTACTTTGTTCGGGCGCTTTTACATCGCTTGCAATAACGTTGTCGTTACCATAAATTGCACGTAATTCTTGTGTTAGTTCTAAACCAATTTGCCCTTGCGAGCCTACAATCAAAATCTTATCGGTTGCCATGTGTTGTTGTTTATATTTTTAAAAAGTATGCGCAAATTAAAGGCTAAAACATCAACAACAAAAAGAAAAATACTTAGGGTTGAGTTTTAATGCTAAAGCCTTGTTGTAATGTAGTTCCACGGTATTGCACACCGCTATCGGGCAAGTTGGTGCAAGGCAATTCACTATCCCAGCATTGTTGGTTGGTAGCGGGTACATTTAGCAGGCCACCGCTTACTTCAAATTGGTGCAGTTGTGGTTGTTGGTAAGTAGGCGGTAAAATCAAAGCATTTTTAAAGCCATCGCCTACTATTTGTTTTTGGGTTGATAGGGCCATCAAACCCAACAAAAGAATACCAACCAAGGTAAATTTGTTTTTATACAACAGTTGTTGCAACGTAGTTCTATGAAACAGATTTACACCCATGGTGATGCTAAATACCAAATACCCAAAAACAAAACGTGGGGTTGGTCCGTGGGTAAACCAAAGTACTAATGCTACCAAACAGGTAGTGGCAATTATCCAATAATAGTTTTCTGTAAATTGGTTTCTGAAACGTTTATTGATTAACCATTGCACAACTAAAGTGATGTAAAAAAACAAACCTCCAACCAATAAAATAGCACTGAATACATCAATACTTTTTATCCAATGTGGCCACCATTGTGTAAATGTAAAATACCTGGCAACCTCAATGTCTACCGTTGGTGCGCGTGCGTATGCAAGGTTGGCATATACTTCATAAGCTACAATTTCAGGACGCATTTTCCAATCTACATCAAACCAATTACTGCTTGGTACAGGAAATAATAAATAACCCGAGTGAATAACATTGGTAATGAGCCACGGTAAAAAAATAATGAGTCCAAAACCAACCAGCGTAACGATGATTTTACTACTGATTAATTGCTCTTTGTATCCGTAATAAAAAACACCTAAAGCAAATAATACCATTGGTAACGCACTTAGTTTAAAAGTAATAAGCACCATGGTAAATAACATCATTAACAGTAGTTCGATGGCTTTTTTGTTGTGGTTGTTTACCACATCAGTAAACCAACAAAATAGCATTACTATGCCGGATGTAATTATCAAATCGTTGGTTACTGCACCGGTGTATTTACGTGTGGCTATTATGGCAAAGTAGAACAACAACAACAAATTTCGTAACCAAAAATGTTGGTTTAAATGTGGCGTAACATACAAGGCCACCATAATTACCAATGAAGCATTGATAGTGTATACAGAGCGAAGTCCTAAAAAATGAAATCCGCTAAACGCTTGTAGTAAAAACCAATTGCTGTTGTTGCCTAACTGTCGTCTAATGTTTCCGATACCAGGCACAGCAGCATATTCTTCTATCCACCTGATGGCTTGTAAGTGGTAATCTCCAATATCACCATCAGCTTTTCTGGATATGATATTAAGTATTACCAATACTAAAAATCCTAATCCTATAGCAATATGTTTTTTACTTCCAATTTGGTGTAAGGAAGCCACCATATCTTTTGCTAAGTTTTTTAATTGAGTTGATGCTAAAATAAAAAGCACCAGCCAAACCAAAATATGGGCGAATAAATTGATGGGTAAAAACAAGTGATACACCTGCAGTAGCATTGCAATAAAACCCCAGCCCATAATTACATAAAGGCTAGGATGAATTACTGCCGGTGTTACACCCGAAACTTTACTAACCAAACGCGTAAATACCACGCCAGCAGCAAAGGCAACAGTTAGGTTATATATGATTAGTAAAATACTAACCAACATACTTTATGCTTGTTCTTTTTTTCGTCTGAAAAACGCAGCAGCAGCTATTGCGAGGGCACCACCATATAACAAGATGCTTGAAACTAAAGTAATTTTTTCTCCTGTTGCAACAGCTTGTGGTTCGAAACGGAACTCGATGGTGTGTTTACCTGCCGGAACCTGCATACCACGCAAAACATAATCGCAACGGAAATGAGGCACCAAATTACCATCTACGTATGCGTTCCAACCTTTGTCGTAATATATTTCGCTAAACACAGCTAATTGTGGTGTAGCAGCATTACTTTCATATACCAATTTATTAGGTTGATATTTGGTTAGTTTGATGGTTGCAGTGGTATCTGTTTCAATTTTAAATCCATTTAATTGTTCGTTAAATCGTTTATCAATGAAGCAAGTTTGTTTAGAGTTAAAATTGGTTAACGAATCAATTTCAGCATCGGCATTTTCAACCCAAACCATATTGTTTACAAACCAAGCATTGCCATTTGCATTAGGATTAATTTGAGGAAATAAGTTGTTTAAACTATCGCCCACAATAAAGTATTTTACGTTTAACATGTTAAACATTTCCATGTTGTTACGTGCAATCTGAAACTCGATTAACTCCTGGTATCTGCGCATTTTAGCACCATGGTATCCACCAATAGATTTGTGGTAATATGATGTTAATGCATCTTGATCTAGACGTTGTGTGGTATTGTAAACGCGGTAATGTGGATCTTTATCTTGTAGTATCATTTCATCCGCTTGAGTTTTCTCAACTACAGCATCAGTTTTTTTGCGTTTCTCATAATCTTTATCGTTTAAGTAACGTTTGTCAACGCCCCATAAATCAACCAAAACCAATGCACCTAAAATTAATGCAAAATATTGTTGTTTAAGTTTGTCGGTAATAAATAACCACAACGCTCCAAAAGCTAAAGCAATAAACATAAAGCTACGTAAAGCATCCATTTGGCGAACCTTTTCGCGGGCTGCATGAATTACATCTAACGGATAACCGTACTGCTTCAATTGGCTGTCTACTGGCTCTGCATCAACAGAAGCTAAACCTGGCATGGCAGCAAAAATCAAACATAAGCCACCCACAATTCCACCGCTATATAGTAACGATTTTTTCAATTCGGCTTTATTTAGTTTGCCTGATATTACATCGCGTATTGCCAACAAAGCCAATAAAGGGAAAGTGGTTTGAGCAATTGCTAAAATAAAAGTAACCGAACGGAATTTGTTGTAAAGCGGAACATTGTAAAAGAATATATCTGTTAACGGCATAAAGTTTTTTCCCATTGATAGGAAAATGGCCAATGTTGAAATGGCTAATATCCACCATTTTTCGCTGCCTTTTACCACAAATAATCCCAGTACAAATAAGAAACAGATGATAGCTCCGTAATAAATTGGTCCGGCTGTAAAGGGTTGTTCGCCAAAATAAGCAGGTAAACCTTCTGCTAATTGTTTAGGTTGTTGCAAACCTGCTGCTTTAAATTCTTTGGCAATAATATCGTGTGTGTGCGGATCGCCTGCATTACCTCCACCAAAAAAGTTTGGTATTAATAAGGTGAAAGGTTCTGATACACCGTTGCTCCACTGTAATGCATAATCTTTATCTAATCCGCTAGATTGGTTGCTTTCGCTTTTTTCGCCTTGAGCAGTTTTGGTTAACTCTGATGCGCCACGAATACTATACTTACCATATTCTTCAGTAACCAATAAGTTGGTAATGTTTGATGTTGCTCCCAAAATTGCGGCAACAACTAAAAATGCACCAGTTTTTAAAAGATTAGGAATGGTTTTGTTTTTAAATGCCATAACCGCTTCTACAATCATCCAAACAACAATTGTTAGTGCTAAATAGTAGGTTATTTGCAAGTGGCCTGCGGCTAATTGTAATGATAAAGCAATACCTGTTATAACCGCACCCAATAATTTTTTATTGCCAAGTGTTATTTTAATACCTGCAATAACCAGTGGCATTAATGCAATGGCATTTCCTTTACCGGCATGGCCTGCATCAATATTTATAAAGTTAAATGTGCTAAATGTAAAGGCTAGTGCGCCTACTATGGCAAACCACGGACTAACTTCGAACGTTACCAAAAGGATATAGAAACAAATGTATAACAAGAAAATTGTTTCTAAGGGGTTACCCAAAACGGTATTTACAAAACGGTACACATCGTTTGATGTGTTGAAGTAATAGGTAGCACCAATAAGGTAAGTGGGCATACCCGAAAACATACTATTGGTCCAAAAAGTGCGTTCGCCACTCTCTTTTTCAAACTTTGCAATTTCTTCGTATGAAGCTTTCCACTGCATTACGTCATGTTGTTTTAATACTTTACCACTCATTAGTGGCGAGAAGTAAGCCAGCATAACTACCACAATTACACCCACAGCAATTAGGTGAGGTAAAAACTTTTTAAATAACGGTTGTTGGTTCATCCTTGTAATAAATATGGTTTCGAATATATAAGATATACCGTGTATTTTGAACGGTACGCACAGAAAACGTAATTTTTTGAAGTAATCGTATCATAAAAAATACTCAATTTAAGCTGTTTGTCATATGTGTGTAAAACGGCTTTTGTCATTGTTTTTAAAGGTTTGATGAGATTAACTTGCGCCAGAATTTTAACATAAATACATGAAAAAAATAGCTTTACAATTTGCTTTTTTATTCGCTTCGGTGATGCCATTGTTGGCTCAAACCACTGCTAACGATAGTGTTAGTTTAGGAGCAGGATATGCTAATGATGTTTATTATAGTTTTAAAAATGGCGTAGTTGGTACTCAACTGGGTTCAACTTGGCACATAGCTTTTGCTACGCGCCCGGCAGCACCGCCAACAAATGTGTTGCGTTCAACTACAATTCTGGCTAACGAAGGTCGTAACGTTCAAATCTACAAATCAAACCAATACAACTTTGCAGGTTTTGATACAACCGGTTACAGAACATGGAATGCCATGCACAACAGCGATAGTAGCTGGGATGTTGGAGCATTTAATGCAGATTTAATCAGAAGCAATCCATTTCATTATGGTTGGGGTGCTTACAATATGAACAATCATGATGTAGAAGGAGAAGGTTTTGTATACTTATTGCGTATTACTAAAACTTTTCAAGGTCGTACAACCGACTCTGCATTCAAATTAATTAAAATTGAAAAATTAGCTTTTGATACCCAATGGGTATTCCACATGGCTAATATTGATGGAAGCGATAGCAGCCAATTTACTATCAGCAAAGCAGCCTTTAACGGTAAGTTGTTTGCATACTTTGATGTAATGAACAAACAAGTTGTTGATCGTGAGCCAACAGCTCCTTGGGATTTATACTTTACACGTTACGGTGCATTCTACACACAATTTGGTCAAACAGTATTTAGCACCAACACCGGTGCATTATCTCACCCAACATTATTAACTGCACGTGTAAAAGGCACACCTAATGACAGTGTGAAAATTACAGATGCCATCTTCAACAACAAAATAACTACAATTGGTACCGATTGGAAAATTAATCCAGGTCCAGGTCAGCCAAATTTTGCAATTATCGATTCAAACGTATACTTCGCACGTTTAGCCAACAACGAGCAATTCCGCATGGTGTTTAAATCATTTGATGGTTCATCAAACGGTAGAATTCGTTTTTATGTGAGCAAAGAGGCTGATTATGTTGGATTGTTCGAGGCTAAAAATTACCAAACAGTGGCTATGTATCCAAACCCTGCAAGCAGTTTTGTAAACGTACAAGTTGGTGCCGGTAACCACACCATTGTTGTTTTTGATATTACCGGTAAAGCGTTAATTAACCAAACTGCAACAGGAACAACTACTATTGATGTTTCAGCACTGAACAAAGGATTATACTTTTTACAAGTTGATGGCAACAAAGCTGCCCGCTTAGTGGTTGAGTAGTTATTGTGATTGTTTTTTTTAGATATATCATTAATTTTTTACAACATACAAGTGCTCCATTTGGAGCACTTGTGTTGTTTGTATTGAGTGCCAATGCGCAAACTCCCCAACCTGTTGATACCTTAAAAACGCAGCATTTAAATGATGCCATTGTAACCGGACAATACGGAGAAAACAGCCTTAAAAACAGTGTATTTAAAGTTAAAGTAATAGATGCACAACGCATACAACAACAAGGTGCTGTTAACCTTAAAGATGTGCTTGCCAACGAAATTAATATACGTATAAACCAAGATCCCGCATTAGGCAGCAGCATTAATTTACAAGGTGTAACCGGTCAAAACATTAAAATATTAATTGATGGTGTTCCTGTTATTGGTCGCGAAGGTGGTAATGTTGATTTAACCCAAATAAACTTAAACAATGTAGAGCGCATTGAGTTGGTTGAAGGACCAATGAGTGTAAATTTTGGTAGCGATGCATTGGGTGGTGTAATTAATATCATTACCAAAAAAGCGGTTACAAAAAATACCAGTTTTAATATTGGTACTTATTACGAAACCATTGGCCAATACAATTTGGATGGTGGCGTTAACTTTAATTGGAAAAAAACTTTGTGGCAAGTAAGCGGTGGAAGAAACTTTTTTGATGGATACGGTCACAACGAAAATGTAACACGTTTTAGGTTATGGAAACCACGCGAACAATATTATGCAGATGCAACAGTTTCGTTTAGTGGCAAAACTGGCAATTGGCGCATACAAAACAATTGGTTTACCGAAAAAGTAACATCAAGAGACAGTGGCGTAATCACACCATTTTATGCTTATGGCTTAGACCAATATTATTACACTACCCGTTACACGACTTCTGTATTTTGGGATAAAAAATTAAAGAACAATTTTTCAGTAAACGTTATTGGCTCGGGCAATTATTACAAAAGGGTACGCAATACTTTACGTAAAGATTTGGTTAGTTTGCAAGAAGAACAAACCAATGCAGAAGAGTTAAACGATACCAACCATTTTTATTTGTTGATGAGTAGGGGATTCATCTCAAAAAATAAAAAAGATGCTAAGGTAAATTACCAAGTTGGTTACGAAATAAACCACGAGTTTACAGAGGGAGGAAAAATAGAAGGTGGCCAACAACAATTTACCGATTACAATTTATTTGCCAGCACAGAGTTAAAACCGTTTAAAAAATTAACATTACGCCCTGGATTCCGTGCCATTTATCACACCAACTTTAACGCACCTTTTGTGCCAGCTATAAACTTAAAGTGGGAGGTAACCAGTTATTTTAAAGTGCGTGCATCTTATGCCAAAGGTTTCCGAGCACCATCATTAAAAGAAATGTATTTAAGGTTTGTAGACCCAAGTCATAATGTACATGGTAACCCTAATTTAAGAGCCGAAACAGGTGACAATGTGCAACTGTTTACCACATTTGAAATTACCAAACAAAAGCACATGTTTAGGTTTGAACCAAGTTTGTTTTATAACCACATTACCAATATGATTGATTTGGCCATGGTAAATGCACAAACCATTGAGGCTACTTACTTTAACGTGGGCGAGTTTACCAGCCGTGGTTTAAACGTAAACATGGAATACAAAACACCTGTTTATGGCATACAAGCAGGTTATGCTTTAACGGGCAGAAACAACAGTTACGCGCCAAACGGAGAATTTTACAACAGCAACGAAGTGAGGTTAAACTTTAATGCTACTCACCCCAAAAAGAATACCACTGTTGCTTTGTTTTATAAATACAATGGCAAATTGCAAGCCTATCAATACAACTATACCAACAACGAAGTAATGCTGGGTTACATCAATGCATTTAATGTGTTGGATGCAACTGTTTCGCAACCATTTTTTAAGAAAAGACTAAACACTACTTTGGGTGTAAAAAATATTTTAGATGTAAGAAATGTACGTGCAAGTATTGTGGGTGGTGTGCATCAAAGTTCATCCAACAACGCTATGATAGCCATGGGCCGAACCTTGTTTTTTTCAATTAGATACTCCATTAATAAAATAAAGCAATAATGAAATTTAGGTTACATACAATTATTGCATTAATAGGTTTGGTTGTTTTGGCTTCGTGCGAGCAACCCGAAACGCCTGTGGTCTTGCCTAAAGCCATTGGTAAAAAATACAGTTACGAAATGGGTAACGATTACAGCAACCAAATTTATGTTGATTTAGAAGCTGGTTATGTAAATAGTGTAAAAGTAAGTAGCTGGGATTTGGCTTTTGCGTGTGATCCTACATCAAACAATATATACCTAAATGGTGGTGGTGCAGGTGTGTTAATTGCCGGGTTGACAAAAAGTGATTTTGCATCTAACTTTCAACCCAAACAATTAAAATGGAGATGGGATGCAGCCAATGGCATGAGTGATTCTTTAGCCTTAAATGGTTGGATGACTAACGGACAAAGTAATGATAGTGTATATGTAATTGATAGGGGAAGTACTTATACAGACACAGAAAGATATTTTCAGTTTAAGCTATTAATCTGTAATAACGATTCGTTTGTGATACAAATAGCAAATCGTTACGGACAACAAATAACCAACCATACTATTGTTAAAAACCACAGTAAACTGCTAACTTATTTTACGTTTGCCAATGGTGGTAGCACGTTAGATTTCGAGCCACAAAAATCTGATTGGGATTTGTGTTTTTTAAATTACCGTTCGGTGTATTACGAGTTTAACCCACCTTTATTGTATTCTGTTGTTGGTACGTTTATTAATACCAAAAATATACAAGTGGCTATGGACAGTAGCAGCAGGTTTACGTTTGAAGAAATTGGTCCTACACATTTTAATTTAGTTACCTACAATAACAACCGCGATGCAGTAGGTTTTGAATGGAAAGTGCCCATGTTTGGTGGCACGGGTGTTACTTACCGCACCCGAAATTATGTTACCTATTTTATTAAAGAAAAAACAAACGGTAACACAGATAAACTATTTAAGCTACGTTTTATTGATTTTTACGATACCCGCGGTAACAAAGGCGCTCCTACTTATGAGATTGTGAGGGTGCAATAACTCTGGTGAAATAATTAACTAAAAAGCCCATCTGTTTTATCAGATGGGCTTAGTTATTTTACTTATGTTGGTTGATGATTTGTTGCAATGCGCGGGCTTGCATCACACCCGATTGTCGCCATAGTACTTGTCCGTTTTTAAATAAAATAAGTGTTGGCACACCTTGTATTTGGTAGTGTTGTGCAACTGCGGGGTTTT
>CAZRVA010000105.1:0-9913 GCA_964603255.1 uncultured Chitinophaga sp. | reverse complement strand
AAGTTTGAACAAAAAAATACCCAACCAAGTAAATCTTGGTTGGGTAGTAAATGCCCTCCTACGCTAAAGCTACGAAGGGCGAAGGTGGAGCTGCAGGGATTCGAACCCTGGTCCGGAAATGGAATGGTCAAGCTTTCTACACGTTTAGTTAAGCGTTAATTGTCGGGAAAGTTCAGGCCGCAAAACCTGCCAAAAAATTCCGTAGCCCATTAAGTTCAATTAACCAACAAAGGCGGTTGGTCAAAAGGCTTTTCCTGATGATGCCTCGGATGCAAGCGCGGTTAAGCTAACACTTGCGAGACAATGGCATAATGCGTAATCTTCCTGATTAGGCAGCCATAGCGAAGTTATTTTCGCCAAATAAAAGTTTGAGCGTTAAGTTTAAAGCGCCAACATCCCAATGCGCTACGTGCTTACCTGCCAGATGCTCACCCCGTCAATACCGGTCAGCCCCAATGGTAAAATTTTAAAGAACTACGCAAATATACAACAATAGGCGCTCTGTGCTAAAAATATTGTTTAGCCTTTTTAAAATGTGATTTATCTCAGGCTATACACATCACTTAACATTCATTGCATCCTGAAAAAAAATAGTATTTTGGCACCCATTTCACACGTATATGATTAAAAGGTTTACCTCTTTATTGTTGATGTCATTTTTTACTTCAATAGCATTTGCACAGGTTACAACACCCAGTTTAACCGACCAAAATAATAACGAAGAAAAAGGGCAGTTCTCCGGAAATTTTCAATCCAACTTTCAAGGATACGTAAAAGATAGCGCTATTGGTGCCAACACTACCCAGTACGAAAAAGAGCTTTCATCGGCCGATGCCTGGTTGTTTTTAAACTACAAATACCGTGGCTTTAATTTTAGTTTACGTTACGATGTATTTAATAACACACCTCTGTTCGATCCATTTAAAGCATACACACAATCTGGTGTTGGTTTTTGGCAAGTAACCAAAGATATTGATAAGTTTAACATTACCGTTGGTAATTTTTATGATCAGTTTGGGTCGGGAATTATTTTTAGGGCTTACGAAGATCGAAATATTGGTATTGATTTTTCTATTATGGGTGCAAGGGTAATTTATAACCCAACCGATAAAACCCGTATTAAGGCATTTACCGGTCAGCAAAAGTTTTTGTTTGACAGACGCACCCCGGTTATTAAAGGTGTTAATATAGAACACCGCTTAAATGTTTCAGAAAATTTGGTGGCAGATTTAGGAGGTTCGTTTGTTAACCGTACCATCGACCAAACTACAATGAATACCATTGCATCAACCATTAACAGTTATGCTATTGAAGATAGGTTTGATCCTAAATACAATGTGTTTGGTTACAATGCTTACACTACATTAAGTTATAAAAAGTACAGGTTGTATTTTGAGTACGCAAAAAAAACGCCTGAAGCATTAATGGGTTTAGACCAACGTATGTATAAATCGGCCGGAGATGTGTATTACACTTCCCTATCATACTCAACCAAAGGTTTTGGTATTAGCGCACAATACAGAAGAATCAACAACTTCCAATTCCGTACTTCACCATTAGAAACAAGTCCATTGCCATCTTACGGTGCTTTAATAAATTATTTACCTGCATTAACCCGTCAAAACACATACAGATTATTGGCACGTTATAACGCAGTTATGCAAGAGTTGGGCGAGAATGCCGCACAGCTAGAAATGACTTTCAAACCAAACAAAAAATGGCAAATAAATGTTAACGGAGCAGCTACCACAACTTTACCTGGTATTGATTTTAGCAGAGGAGCAGATGTGTTAAAGTGGGATACAACTACACGTTTATTCCGCGAGTTTTATATTGATGTAGTGCGTAAAGTAAACAACAAATTAAAAGTAATGGGTGGGGTTCAAATAATAGGTTACAACCAAACCACTTTCGAGTTAAAAGCAGATGCACCATTTGTGCAAGCCTTTACACCGTTTGGTGAAATTACTTACAAGCTTACTCAACAACGTAGTATCAGAATTGAAGGACAATATTTAATGACCAAACAAGATTTAGGTAACCTAGCTAATTTATTGGTAGAGTTTAATGTGGCACCACATTGGAGTTTTTCGGTAAGTGATATGGTAAACACAAAATACGGTGCGTTAAATAAACCTGTAGCAGGCGAGAAATTTAAATTGGTTCATTACTACAATTTCTTTGCATCCTATACCTATAAAACCACACGAATTACGGCTGCCTGGTTAAAACAGGTTGCCGGTGTAAACTGTACCGGTGGTGTATGTAGGGTTGAACCGGCATTTAGTGGAGCACGTGTAACATTAACCACAAATTTTTAAATTTGAATTATGAAAAAATTGCGCATACTTTTTAGTTCTGTTGTATTGTTAACTTTAGTGGCCTGCGAAGAAGTTCCACCGCTAATTAACTATGAAGAAAGTAAGTCGTTAAAAGACACTACTTATGTGTTAAGCACAGTGCCACCTGCCGAGCCAAAAAATGTTTTGCTTGAAGATGTTTCGGGTGTTAAATGTGTAAACTGCCCTGACGCAACTGTTATAGCAAAAAGTATAATGAAAGCTTTTCCAGGTCGTGCGTTTACAACAGTTATGCATCCAAATATAAATTCCTTATCTAATTTCGTATCGCCAATTACCAAGGCCGGTCACGAAAGTCGTTTTGATTTTAGAACCAACGATGCCAAAGAAATATTAGAATTATGCGGAATACCGGGAGCGTTACCACGCGGTTTTATTAATAGACGTCAGTTTACCGATCAACCCAATCGTTTTATTGGCAGAACAGATTGGTATGTAAAATGCGAGCAAGAAATACAAGGAACTACCCCTGTAAACATTGATGTAACGTCAGAATTTAATGATGCCACACAAGAAGGTATTGCAAAAATTAAATTCACTTATACGGCTGCCGTTACCACAAAACAATATTTTTCTATTGTGTTGATTGAAGACAGTATCACTGACGTGCAAGAGTACCAGGATCCAACTACGTTTGAAGTGAAATATAATAACGAATACAACCATATGTTTGTTCTTCGTGATGTAGTTACGTTTGCCCAAGGCGATCCTGTAGCAAAAGATACAGCAATTAGTTTTGTTCCAGGTCGTGTGTTCGAGAAGGAATATAAATACAAAATGAATGTTAGTGATTTAATTAAGGTTAACCCTAAACATGCCAAGCTATTGGTATTTGTGCACGAAGGTGCGCCAGATTTAAATATTCTTCAGGTTAAACAAATTCATGTAAAAGAATAATGCGCTCAGTTATTCTTTCTGTTTTTTTATTTGGTTTGATGAGTTTTATGGCTTGTTCAAACCAAACTGATTTGGCCTACACCCAACGTATTATGCAGCATAGGGCTGCTATTACCTATAAGTTTTTAGATCCTAAAACTACACCATTAACTCAGGCAAAATTGGCCAAGTTTAAAGGTTTACCTTATTACGAGGTTAACAAAAATTATTTGGTAGAAGCCACTTTTAACCCAAGTGGTAATCAAACCATTTTTGCTATGCCGCATAATTTAAACAGAGCTTATGAGTATGTAGAAGCTGGAACATTATCGTTTCAATTGAGTGGCAAAAACTTGCAATTGATGAGCTATTTGCGCAAAGGCGAAATGGGTGATTCTGTTGAACTTTTTATACCATTTACCGATTTAACCGGAGGTAAAACAACCTATGGTGGTGGACGGTATTTAGATGTAAAAGCTACTTTAGGCAGCAAAAAAGTTTGGGTTGATTTTAATTTAGCTTATAATCCGTATTGTGCTTATAATGTAGATTTTAGCTGTCCAATTCCGCCAAAGCAAAACCATTTACCCATAGCCATAGAGGCAGGAGAGATGTATGTTGCAGAGGAATAGTTAACCATAGTAAATAAGCAATATTTAGGCAATAAATCTGTTAGCTTCGGTTAAGATGTGTATATTCGCACCGCTTTAAAACATAAAATTTTATGAAATACGATGTAACCGTTATTGGTTCGGGCCCCGGAGGCTATGTAGCAGCAATACGTTGCGCTCAGTTAGGTTTAAAAACTGCCATCATCGAAAAATACAGCACCCTTGGTGGTACTTGCTTAAATGTGGGCTGTATTCCTTCTAAAGCGTTACTAGATTCATCAGAGCACTACCACAATGCGGTGCATAATTTCACTACGCATGGTGTAGATATTAAAGGTGAAGTTCAGGTGAATTTAAAACAAATGATCGAACGTAAAAATGGCGTGGTTAAACAAACCTGCGATGGCATCGATTATTTGATGAAGAAAAATAAAATTGATGTGTACCATGGTTTAGGTTCTTTCGTAAATAAAAACACTGTTAAAATTAGTGGCGAAAAAGAACAAACCATCGAAACCGATAAAGTGATTATTGCTACTGGTTCTAAGCCATCAACTTTACCCGGTGTAGAAATTGATAAGAAAAGAATTATTACGAGTACCGAAGCATTAAACATGACCGAAGTTCCAAAACATTTAATTGTTATTGGTGGTGGTGTTATTGGTTTAGAGCTAGGTTCGGTATACGCACGTCTAGGTGCTAAAGTTACTGTGGTTGAATACTCGGGAAGTATTATACCAACTATGGATGGCGCTTTAGGAAAAGAATTGCAACGTGTGTTACGCAAACAAGGTTTTGAGTTTAACTTTAACCATAAAGTAAAATCGGCTACTACAAAAGGTAAAGAGGTTACCGTTACTGCCGAAAACGAAAAAGGTGAAATGGTTGAATTTAAAGGCGACTATTGTTTGGTTAGTGTAGGCCGCAGACCATACACTGATGGTTTAGGTTTAGAAAACGCAGGTTTAAAAACAGATGAGCGTGGACGCATTGAAACTGACGCACATTTAGAAACTGCCGTTAAAGGAATTTATGCAATTGGCGATGTGGTTAAAGGCGCAATGCTTGCACATAAAGCCGAAGAAGAAGGTGTGTTTGTAGCGGAGGTAATTGCCGGACAAAAACCACATATTAATTACAACTTAATTCCGGGTGTGGTATATACCTGGCCTGAGGTTGCAGGTGTAGGACAAACAGAAGAGGAATTGAAAAAAGCCGGACGTAAAATTAAAACCGGATCGTTCCCAATTCGTGCTTTAGGTCGTGCCCGCGCAAGTATGGACATTGACGGTTTAGTTAAAGTAATTGCCGATGGCGATACGGATGAAATTTTAGGCGTACACATGATTGGTCCACGTGCTGCAGATATGATTGCAGAAGCAGTTGTAGCCATGGAGTTCCGTGCAAGTGCAGAAGACGTAAGCCGCATGAGCCACGCACATCCAACCTATACCGAAGCCATGAAAGAAGCCTGCTTGGCTGCAACAGCAAATCGTGCTTTGCATACATAAAATTTCCGTGATAAGTAGACACAAAAAAAGACGACTTAAGGTCGTCTTTTTTTGTTTTGTGTGTGTTAACTATTT
The DNA here is from genome assembly GCA_964603255.1 of uncultured Chitinophaga sp. Lineage (GTDB taxonomy): Bacteria > Bacteroidota > Bacteroidia > UKL13-3 > UKL13-3 > UBA6183. Next base: position 4,480 of record CAZRVA010000105.1, on the reverse strand, counting down.
CAATCCAGGCACGTATTTTATTAAAATATCTTTTTGTGCTTTGGTGTAGTTAGTGGTATTAAAGTGTTGTTGCATATCGTTTAAGTTGGTTGTTTTTGTTGCTAAGTGGTTAGCCAAGTCTGCTGCTGGTCCTGCCAGGCGGCTGTTGGTGTTTAACATGGCATCAAACAAATGCGGTATTAATGCTGCACTGTACACACCACTTGCTTTTATGGCAGCAAATGCATTGTTGCGTGTTCTAAACTCCCATTGGTTACTTGCATAATTAATTAATGCTTTGGTGTGTTCATCTGCATCAATGTTATAAATTACACTTAACTCATGGTACTTAATGTTTACGCTATTGTTCATGCCATATACCTCTTTTACAATAGGTAAATACATCTTTACATTTACGGCATCCAACTTGCATATTTTTTCTATGGCAGCTTGCACCACATCATAACTGTTATCGGTTAATGCCTTGGCAATAGCGCTTAAACAAAGGGTGTTGTTTCCGTTGTATGCTTTAATAAAAGTTAGTTTGGCTTGAGGTTCTTTTTCGTTAAACACACTTAACAATTGGTAGTTGGTTACTTCATCATTTATCAATTGTGTAATCACTTCGCTTTTCATGGCGTGGAATTTTTCGTTTCTGAAAACCTCCATCAACAACTCACGTTTTTGTTCTACATCATATTCCCTTAAAGCCACCAATGCATCATATCGGTCTAACATGTTAGGTGCATGTATTACTTGTGCTTTTAGCTCGTTGTAGCTCTTTTTAAAGTTTACGGTTTTCATCACCATGCTGTTTGGGTCAAACAACACAAAGGCAATTTCTTTTTTGTCTTTATTCGGGATTTTAACCACCTCAAATTGGTGTTGAATCATATCCACCACACGCTCAAAACTACCATCGGTGTAATGCACTTCAAATGCAATTGGCATTTTAAAGAAACCAATTACTTCATCGCGTTGGTGTGTTTGCTCTATGGCAATTTCGGTATGTCGGCTGCCATCTTTGCCCATCAGGTCTTCGTAATGAACGGTGTATTGTGGTTCGCCACCACGCAATACCCATTGGTCGAAAAACCAACTCATATCAATACCCAATTTATCTTGAATGGCTTGTTGTAAATCGTTGGTTTCAACATTACCATAAGCATGCGTTTTTAAATAATGATTTAAGGCACGTTTCCATTGTTCTTCACCCAAAACATAACTCAACATACTAATTACATTCGATCCTTTTGGATAGTTACGTGCACTTCCGGCATTGGTATGTCTTATCGGGAATTTATCTTTTTTGGTAGCTTCAATGGCCGAGTTTTGTTCGCCTCTGCGTTGCCAATTGTAGGCATCATCACCAAACAATTTTCTGGTTAACATTTTAGGGTAATAGGTAGCATAACTTTCCTGTAGCCAAGTATCACGACCATCACGTGCGGTAATGTAATCGCCAAACCATTGATGGGTTAATTCATGACAGTTTACCCCTACATAATTTCTATCTAAATACGCGCGTTCATCCACATTAAAAAAGTCGCCAAAAATAGTTGCAGTGGTATTTTCCATGGCACCGTATAAAAAGTCTTGCACCATAATTTGCGAGTAACTTTCCCAAGGGTAATTAATGCCGGTTTCCTGCTCTAAAAAGTCAACCATCATTTCGCTGTAACGGTAGGTTGGCTCAGCCCTATCGGCAAACTCGGGGTAGTAATATAAATTCATTGGGATGCCACGTGCACTCTTTGTTTTTTTGATACTATACTTACCGATACCCAACATTAACAAATAACCTGCATGAGGTTTGGTCATGCTGTAATGCCAGGTAGTTGTATTGTTTTTATTAGCTGTTTTTTTAAGCAAATTTCCGTTTGATAATACTTCATAGCCGTTTTCAAAAGTTACCACCGTTTCGGTAATAAATTTATCGTTCATGTCATCATACATCGGTATCCAATAGCGGTTATCTACACCTTGTCCTTGGGTCCAAATTTGTTTACGTACAGCAAACGGATTTTTGGCCGGGTTTTCAGGAACATTCCAGCCTATAAAATATAATCCTTTACGTGGTGTAGCTTCGTATTCAAACGTAATGGTATTGGTTTGATCCCATTGTAAAGCTTTAGTTGGTTTCACCCAAACACCTTTATCGGTGGTATAAAATGGTAAGTTTTGATTACCTAATAAAGCAGATTTAATATTGATACCAGGGCCATCAAAAAAGACTGAATCCACTTGTTTTTGAAGCACCATAAAACTGTGTGTTACTTTTCCTTTCACCAAACTTTTTTGTGTGTCAAAACTTACTTCCACTTTCATGCGTGTAATGTCAAGCGGATGTTCGCGGTAAGTTGTGGCGTCTTTAAAATAGCTTCGGTAGGTATTTTGTGCCGAGGCTAATGTACCAATAGATAAGAAAGCAATAAGTAATTTTTTCATCATGTGTTATATATAATGCGTAAGTGCAATATAGTATTTATGATGAAACAAGAAAGTGTGATGTATTATTCCGCTGCTTTTTCTTCGTCAATAAATGGAATTATTTCTTTTAATCCGGTGGCAACTTTCATTTCACCCGTTAAGAAATATTGCAGCATTGGCCCGGCCAGAACACTTGTTAACACAGCCATAACCACCAACGCAACAAATAGTTGTTCGTTAATTAATCCGGCTTGTAAAGCAAGTAAGCCCAATACAATTTCCATTGCACCACGAGCGTTCATACCAAAGCCAACAGCCAAACTTTCGCGTAAGGTTAGTCGGCCCCAAAGTGCACCCAAGCCTACACCAAGCAATTTAGTAAATACGGCTAAAAGTGTAATGATAAGCACCAAACTCCATTCAAAGTTTGCAATAAAGTTTACCTTAAAACCTATAGAAACAAAAAACAACGGAGCAAAAATATTGGTAATAAATTGATGAATAACCTCGCGTGCCTTTTCGGTAAAGTGAGCGGAATCTCCTATGGCTATACCAACTATAAACGCACCAAAAATGGCGTGTATACCAATTTTTTCGGTAAAGGCTGCACCCAAAAATGCAAGGCTTAGCGACAATGCTAATACACCACCCGGCCACGATAAGTTTTTGTTTGCCCAAGGCAACGATTTATTTATAAAAATGCGTCCTGCTGTTAGCATCAAAATGGCATATCCAATGGTTAATCCTAAGGTGTATAAAAAACTAATGGAAGCACCACCGGTATTCATCATGCTTAGCACTACCGAAAATAATATCCAACCCACTACATCATCAAACATAGCTGCAGCAATAATAATCATACCTATTTTGGTTTTAAATAAGTTTAAATCCATTAAGGTACGTGCAATTACAGGTAAAGCCGTAATGGCCATTGCAGTAGCTATAAATAAACTAAATACGGTTTTGTCGTTTTGTACAATGTTATTTTGGTTCAAATAATCGTACAAAAAAGTACCTGCAAAATAACCTAAAGTAAGCGTAGTTATTAAACCTATAAAACTTGTTTTTAAAGCAGTTTTTCCTTGTTGCCTAATTACCGAAAACTCTACTTCCATGCCTGCAGCAAAAAGTAGCAACACAACCGATATGGTAGAAATACCATTCATTACAAGCCCAACATTACCCGTAGTGGTAAAAATATTTTGAGTAAGTGATGGATAAAATTTACCCAGCAAAGTAGGGCCTAAAAGTATGCCGGCAACCAACTCGCCTACAACCAATGGCATGCGTAGTTTTCTAAAAAATTCACCAAAAATTCTCCCCAGCAAAAGCATCATGCTAATTGCCAACAATAAATTTACAATTTCAGCGTGGGTCATTTTGGGTGATTAGTTTTCTGTCTCGGTTTTGTTGCTGTGAACTATCAATAAATCGCAAGGCAAATCAGCAAGCGCATATTCAATATCGTGCGGAAAAACCCTATCAATGATATTTAGTTTTGTATCGGGTGAATTTAGTACCAATAAATCGGCATTGTGCTCACGTGCAAATTTAGTAATTACGTAGCCGGGTTTTCCTTCCAAACGCTCCGTGGTAACTTGTAACGAACCACAATCGGTGCAAGCTAAAATTTCATTTAATCTTGTTACCTCTTCAATTACCACTTGTTCTTTGCGAGTTTCGCTTTCATCACTGCCAAACGATTCGCTTCTTAACAAAGCCATCTTGCCGGCATCTTCTTCTTGTATTACATACACATGGTCAGCATGAGTGACTTTTGCAACATATACAGCCGTTTCAATGGTGGTTTCTGTTTTGGGGTGATCGCTACCTTCAACTACAATGTGCTTAATAGGTTTTGATTTGATATCAGGTTCGCGTAACATTAACACGCTACATTTGGCTTTACGACAAAGGTTACGTGCAATGCCACCCAAAATGTATTTTAACACACTTTCTTTTACCAAGGCACCTGCTACCAATAAATCAACTTGTTCGTTCTCGCAAATACTTATTATTTGGTCAACCGGATCGCCTTGTTCCCAAATAATTTTATTGTTGGGTCCGTCTA
>CAZRVA010000104.1:6298-10100 GCA_964603255.1 uncultured Chitinophaga sp. | reverse complement strand
ATTCAACTTATCAAAGCTAAATGAAGGCACATCAATAATGCTTTTAATAATACGCGTGCGTAGGTTATTGTGCAAATCAATGATGTGATCAAAACCTAAATGCTTTAGCTCTATTACTTTTTTAAGCAAAGGTTTATCCAACACATGCACTTGCGATATGTATGGATTGTTTGCCAAAATGCTTTTAAAAGCAGGCTTAGTTAAGTAATGAATTTCGGCTTGCGGATATTGTTGCTTAAGGCAGCGCACAACCGGAGTGGTTAATACAATATCACCAATGGAACTAAAACGTAAAATTAAAAACTTTGTGCGCATTACTTGGGTTTGCGTTGGCTAAAATACGAATCTATTTCAGATAAAGACAATGCGTTAAAACACATGTCTCGGCTCAATCCACCTTTGCGTGCCACACAAACACCAAAGTGCATGTCGTGGTAACCTTCTGTATGATGTGCATCGGGGTTAATGCTTAGTTTAACACCTTTGTTTAAGGCATAATCAATATGTCGCCAATCTAAATCTAAGCGGTAAGGATGTGCATTAATTTCAATCACCACACCATTTGCTGCACATGCATCAATCATTTTTTTATGATCTACAGGATAACCTTCGCGCATCAACAACAACCTTCCTGTTGGGTGACCCAATATGGTGGTGTATGGATTTTCAATAGCACGCAGCAATCTGCTCATGGCTCTTTCCTCCGTCATTTTTAAATTGCTGTGCACACTGGCCACTATAAAATCAAAAGTTTTCCAAACCGATTCGTCATAATCTAAACTGCCATCACCTAAAATATCACACTCAATACCTTTAAAAATTTTAAACGGACCAAGTTTTTGGTTTAACACATCAATTTCTCGGTGTTGTTTTTCTATTTCTTCCTCGGTTAATCCTCCTGCATATTGTGCGGCTTTGCTGTGGTCGCAAATACCCAAATATTCGTAACCCAGTTGTTTGGCATACACGGCCATTTCCTCCAATGTATTTAAACCATCGGAGTAGGTACTGTGGTTGTGCAAAATCCCCTTTAAATCACTCAACTCAATTAATTGAGGTAACTTGTTGGCATGTGCCATTTCTAATTCACTAAAACCTTCACGCATTTCGGGTTCAATGTAACTTAACCCAACCGATGCATAAATATCTTCCTCTGATGTTGCTTCAACAACATTTGGCAAACGTTGTTGCTGTTTTAATTTTTGCAGGTGTGCTGCACTTGCTGTGGTTTCAAACAAGGTGTTGTAAAACTCATCATCACTGCAACAATATATTTTAATGGGTATGGTTTGGTTGAACCGGAAAGTAATTTCTGTTCCGTTTACAGCCAATTCATCAGGATTAAATCTATTGCTGATGTAAGAAGCAAAATCATTTTCATCGCCCAAAATAGCTGCACAATATTCTACTTCATCCAACACCTCGCACTTACGCCTAATGGCACCTGTTAAACTTAAATTGGTAATGCCATCAAACTCGTTTAAGGCATCAAACAATTCGTTGGCCAATTGCTCCAACTTGGCGTAATGAAACTTGTGTGCGTTGGCAAACAAAAACTCAATGCTTTGTTTTACGCTGTCTTGTGTTTTTTGCCCGAAACCTTTGGCTTGAGCCAAGCGGTTTTCGTTACAGGCATAAAGTAACTCGCCCGGACTTTCAATGCCTAAATTATTCCAAATGTAGGCAATTTTTTTAGGACCAATTCCTTTAACGGCAAATAGTTGCTGCACTCCAACAGGCGTTTTTTGTTCCAATTCATGCAACTCATCGAAAGTGCCAGTGGTGGTTAGTTGAAACACTTTTGCCGCCACACTTTTTCCAACGTTATCTATTTTTTCGAGCTCGGCTATTGATTTTCCGGCAAGTGGCTCCAATAATTTATCAATGCGAAAAGAAGCCGCAGCATACGATTTTATTTTAAACGGATTGCCTTTATGCAGTTCGCTTAAATCGGCATACCATTTTAGTTTTTCAGCAATTTGCTCGTTGGTCATGGGTCAAAAATAAGGGTTGCGTAGCTAAAAATATAATGTGGTTTTGTTACGTTAAATTGTAACGCGTTTTTGTTATGTTTGATTTACGCTTTATTTGGGATGAATGAAAAATTTGATTGACAGTATTGGAATGTTTTGCGACACATGGGCGACACGACCGCGTGAACGGAATGGTGATAATTACATTTGGCATTTAAAGCTATCATTTATGTTTCTTATATTAATTTCAGGGGCTTGTTCAAATGAAAGTACCAATTCAACTGAAATAATAGAAACCGGCAAAACAACGCACATAAAAAGAACATACTTTAAATACTCACGTAACATTGTTTCCGAAATAGGATTTATTAATGATTCGATACTAAATGGTTTTTACAGGATTTACGGTCCATACAGAGATATTTTGTTTGATGGAGAATACACAAAAGGTAGTGAAGATGGTGTATTCAGATGGTATTATGGTTATAAAAATGATTATAGTTTATGGAATTCAAAGCATTATAACTTTATAGAACATGAGGGTGTTTTTAGGGATGGTAAAAAAGTCGGACAATGGAAATACTTCTATCCAAACGGTTTTATAAAGGGTATAATCAATTATGACTCTAACTCTAATGAAATATCCAATTATCATTTTGATTCTAATGGTACATTTCTTCATTAAATTCCTTTCAAGTACCAGCACCAAAAAAAGTTAGCTATTCGCTAATGTTAGTGTTCAATATAAAATCAAAGTAATAGTTTCGTTTTAAAGTAAGAAGAACTTTTGATGCTATGCTACTTGCATCAATGAACACACATAAAAGTAATTTAGATTATTCAGTCAAATTAAGATTACCTCATTTGTTGAATATGATAATATAACCTTAACTTCATGACAAGCATTTCTGTTTGTGCCAAATAATATTATCTTTGCACCCCGTTTTAAAAACGTATAACCCGTAAAATTTAATTAGAAATAGAACTATGACATTATTTAATCCTTGGCACCATGTAAGTTATGGCGAAAACGCGCCAGAAGTTGTAACAGCAATTATAGAAATACCTCAAGGAAGTAAAGGTAAATTTGAGTTGGATAAAGAAAGCGGAATGTTAAAACTTGACCGCGTATTATTTTCATCAGTACACTACCCTGCTCATTATGGCTTTATTCCGCAAACATACTGCGATGATAAAGACCCTTTAGACGTTATGGTATTAACCAGCATTGAGTTACCACATATGTGTTTAATTGATGCCAAAGTAATTGGTGTTATGCACATGATTGACCAAGGCGAGGCCGATGATAAAATTATTGCTGTTGCTGCAAACGACATGAGTTGGAACCATATTAACGACATCAGTGAGTTACCACCGCATACTTTATTAGAAATGCGCAGATTTTTTGAAGACTACAAAGCCCTTGAACACAAAGAAGTAGTTGTTAACGAGTTTATGGGTAGAGAAGCTGCAATTAAAATTGTAGAAGAAAGCATGAAATTATACAATGATGAAGTTCGCGAAACTTTAGCAGTTTAATTTTTACCCGAAAGTATTTTCTGATTAAGGCTGCCTCACAATAGAGTGCAGCCTTTTGTTTTAACAAACAAAGTCAACATTCCGTTTAAGTTGTTTCTTGCTCAGCACATTCAACCCTTTCAGGGGTTGGTTTATGGCGTTCCATCTCCATCCACTAATTTCATTCGCGGTTATTCACATTCAACCCTTTCAGGGTTGGGCTAATCTTTCCAGCTTCCAGCCTCCAACGTCCAACCTCCAAATAAACACCCATCTCTTATCTTCCTTCAAAGGAAGACGTTTAATTCTCG
>CAZRVA010000104.1:0-6288 GCA_964603255.1 uncultured Chitinophaga sp. | reverse complement strand
TAATTTTCGTTCATACAATAATTTCATTTCCATAAGTTAAATCCTCCCCAATGCCGAAGGCGTTGCAACAGACGCTTCGGTCTGCACTTATGGTCTGTGAACCTCAAAATCTGAAATTGACATTGCTCAAATCTTCGCAAGACTATTTACATAACCTTACAGACGCTTCGGTCTGCACTAGTAGTCTGCGTAAAAAATTGGCCAAGGTTGTTACACAGAGCTACCAACCTCAAACTTCAAGCATCTAGCTTCTAATTTCCAACATCCAAATTCCAGCTTCCAAATTACAACTTCTAACATCCATTATTTGCCATAAAACAAAATAGCACTACATTCGCATCGCCTTTTAGTAAATGGGCAATTTTACTTGATAACATTTTAAAAAATAATAAGATATGAACGGTTTTTTCAAAGTTCCTGTTCCTGTAAACGAACCTATTTTAAATTATGCTCCGGGTAGTAAAGAGCGTGCCGAATTAAAAGCTGCTTTAGCCGAAGCGCGTAGCAAAGAAATTGACGTGCCTATGTATATTGGTGGTGAGGAAATACGAACCGGTAAAACTGCACGCATGGCACCTCCACACGATCATAAGCATACCCTAGGTGTTTATCATGAGGGTAATGCAAACCATGTTCAGGCTGCAATTGATGCAGCATTGGCTGCAAAAAACAATTGGGAAAATTTACCTTGGGAGCAACGTGCTGCAATATTTTTAAAAGCTGCCGATTTAATTGCCGGCCCTTACCGCGCTAAGTTAAACGCAGCAACCATGCTAGGTCAAAGCAAAAATGCTTTTCAAGCAGAAATAGATAGTGCTTGCGAGATCATAGACTTCTTACGTTTTAACGTGGCTTTTATGAGCCAAATTTATAACGACCAACCACAATCTGGTAAAGGTATGTGGAACCGTTTGGAATACCGCCCGTTAGAAGGATTTGTTTTTGCATTAACACCATTTAACTTTACTGCTATTGCTGGTAACTTACCTACAAGTGCGGCTATGATGGGCAATGTTGTGGTTTGGAAACCGGCTAACACACAAATCTATTCGGCAAATGTGTTGATGGAAATTTTTAAAGAAGCGGGCGTTCCTGATGGCGTTATCAATTTAGTTTATGTTGATGGCCCAACTGCAGGCGAGGTTATTTTTAACCATCCTGATTTTGCAGGAATACATTTTACTGGTTCAACAGGTGTTTTCCAAAACATTTGGAAAACCATTGGAGGTAACATTCATAAATACAAAACATATCCACGTATTGTAGGCGAAACAGGTGGTAAAGATTTTATTGTAATGCACAAAACAGCTAAAGTTGATGAAAGTGTTACAGCCATTGTTCGCGGTGCTTTTGAATTCCAAGGACAAAAATGTTCTGCGGCTTCGCGTGCTTATGTACCTTCAAACCTATGGCCAACCATTAAAGATAAATTGGTGGCTACCGTTAAAGGTTTAAAAATGGGTCCAACGGAAGATTTTAGCAACTTTGTAAACGCGGTTATTGACGAGCGCTCTTTCGATAAAATTGCCAATTATATTGAAGGCGTAAAAAAAGACGCACAAACAGAAATTATTGTTGGTGGTGGTTATGATAAATCAAAAGGCTACTTTATTGAGCCAACCATCGTAGTTACCCAAAATCCAAAATCAACTACCATGTGCGAAGAAATTTTTGGACCAGTATTAACCATTTTTGTTTACGATGAAAACAAATACGAAGAAACTTTAGACTTGGTAAATACCACATCTGAGTACGCTTTAACAGGTGCAATTATTGCTCAAGATCGTTATGCAATTGATTTAGCAACAACTAAGTTACGTAACGCAGCAGGTAATTTTTACATCAACGATAAACCAACAGGAGCAGTTGTTGGTCAGCAACCATTTGGTGGTGCACGCGCTAGTGGTACAAACGATAAAGCAGGTGCTATGGTTAACCTTTTACGCTGGGTAAGCATGCGTACCATTAAAGAAACCTTTGTGGCACCAACAAGTTACGAGTATCCATTTTTATCAGCAGAATAAACTGCCGTTTATCATCATATTAAGCCCTTCTAAATACAAATTAGAAGGGCTTTTTCATTTAATATAACCTTAAGATTTTATTTGCTATACTGCAATGGAATAATAAGTAAAAGTTGATTAGTCAACAACCAAATTCAAACTTGTTTTTATAGATATGAAACAATACAATAAATTAGTTACAGGCTTGTTAATAGCGGCCTCATCATTAAGTATTCAAGCACAAACTGCTAAAGAATTAAAAGCATTTAAACTACCTGCTGCACCTACGCAAAAAGAAATACAACTAGCAAAGAGTGTTGCTGCAGGTAAACAATTGGAGAAAAAAGCAGAATCATTCCCAAGCAACATTCGTTACCCGGGAGAATTTGAAGAGTCTCAATCGGTATTTATTTCTTGGTCGTATGATTATGACATGAATGGAAATGTTACGGGTGCAGATTTAACAAGCGAATACGCTTTGGTTTCGGCACGCTTAGCAGATGCCATACAAAAAGTGGTTCCGGTTATTATTAGGGTTGAAAAAGGGAGTGATACCACTGCCATTAAAACATACATGATTAACCGAAATACACCTTTAACAAATTATAGTTTTATCATTTCTCCGGGTGATGATTGGTGGACACGGGATTTTGGCCCTAATGGTGTTTATGTAGGTAACCAAGATAGTTTAGCCTTTATTGATTTGAAATATTACCCTGGTCGTGATAAAGATGATGTAGCGCCAATAGCTTTAAGTAATAAATTAAACATACCCAACTACATTACACGTTTAAATGCAGAGGGTGGAAACCTAATGGCCGATGGTTTTGGTAGAACATTTTATAGTGATGTTGTATCTGATGTAAATACCGATCCTGATATAGTTAGTCCGGTGTTTACCAAACAAGAAATAAACGATAAAATGACGATGATGTTTGGTTCGAAACAGAACATAGAATTGCCTACTTTAAATTGTGATGGCGGAACCGGACACATCGATTTATATTTAAAAATGATTGATGAGCAAACTTTAATCATTGCAAAATACCCTGACGAAATTACGGCCAGCGACAAACAGATTATTGAAAATAATACGCAATTGTTGGCCTCTATAAATAGCACATACAACCGTCCGTTCAGGATTTATCGCATCCCCCATCCTACTGATGATAATGGCAACCACTCACGCAGGTCGTGCATACAACTTAATGCTGATGCCAGAACTTTTGTAAATGGTTTAACCATAAACAATACTTACATCATGCCATCTTACTCTGATGAGTTTAGTGGCAATAAAACTCAAACAACACAAGTGGTAAACTTATTTAAACGCATTATGCCGGGTTATAAAGTGGTAGATATCGATTCTCGTTTATTGAGTGAATTGGGTGGAGAATTACATTGTATAACGATGCAAATACCAGCCGAAAACCCGGTGTTATTCTGGCATCCAAGTATTGATGGTTATTATCCAAGCATCCAAAATAGTTTCCATATTGTAGCTAAAATTACCAACAAAAGTGGTGTTGCCAATGCAGTTTGCAAATGGCGTTTAAAAGGAGCATCTACATTCAACACTATTAATTTAACTGATAGTTCGGGATATTTTATTGGCGATATTGTGGCAAATGGATTAACAGCTACTGATGAAATTGAATACTATTTAAGTGCAACTACCAACAATGGTAAAACAGCAGTAAAACCTATAACTGCACCTGAAGGTTTTTACAGCATATTTTTCACCGAAAGAACAGCATTGGCCGAGTTTGAAATAAAACCTAAAAACTATTTGTTTAACGCTTATCCAAATCCTGCATCAACCCAAATAAAAATACCTTTTTATGCCATGCAAGGAAAAACTGCAACCATAAATGTAACCGACATTGGCGGAAAAACAGTTAAACAAATTACACCATCAAGCCTGCAAAACGGACTAAATGAGGCAATTATTGATTTACATGATTTGAATAACGGAATTTATTTTTATACTTACACTTTAGATGGCAATATTATTGCTACACGTAAGTTTATTGTAAGTAAATAAATCAGCACACAACAAATGATTGTTAAACATATTAGTGCAGTGTTATTTGGAGCTTTGTTTTTAAATACCGCATGTGCAACAGATACCACAAAAGTAAAACTAAAACAACTTGAACCCGAACCACAACACCCTATGGTGTTTTCTACGGCCATGCAATTGGTAGCCTCGTATCATTACCAAAAACCTACCATCAACGACCAGTTTTCCTCAAATGCTTTTGATAATTACATTAAAGACTTAGACCCTTCAAAAGTTTATTTTTTAAAAAGTGATATTGCTGAGTTTGAGAAATACCGCTACGCCATAGATGAGAGTATTTTTAGTGGTGATGTAAAACCGGGCTTCGAGATTTTTAACCGTTACCAACAGCGTTTACAAGAGCGTATAAATTATGCTTTTTTGTTACTAAACGATTCTACACAATTTGATTTTACAGCTAACGATTCGTTTATGGTTGAACGAGAGAAGGCATCTTTTGCAAATAATGTAGATGAGTTAAATGCTCTGTGGAAATTGAAATTAAAATATGAATGTTTACCATCAAAAGTACAAGGCAAAGATTTTAAAACATACAGCGAAACCATTCGTAAGCGTTACGATAACTTGCTTAAACTTTCATCAAAAACCAAAAGCGAAGATGTGTTTCAACTTTATGCAAATTCGTTAACAGAGTTAGCCGATCCTCATACCAATTATTACTCGCCAAGAGCAAGTGCCGATTTTAATACGCAAATGAGTTTATCGCTTGAAGGTATTGGCGCAACATTACAAACCGAAAATGAGTACACTAAAATTCGTGAAGTGGTAAAAGGTGGCCCTGCTGATAAAAGTAAAAAGATTCATGCCGGAGATAGAATTATTGGTGTAGCGCAAGGCGATAGCGATATTGTAAATGTGGTTGATTGGCGCTTGGATGATGTGGTGAGTTTAATTAGAGGTAAAAAAGGAACCATTGTAAGATTGGAAATTATACCGGCATCGGAACCTAACAAAACAAAAATAATTGAGATTAAACGTGATAAAATTGTTTTAGAAGATCAGTCGGCTAAAAGCAGTGTTAAGGAAATTACCCGCTATGGTAAAACATATAAATACGGAGTAATTAGCTTACCTACTTTTTATATTGATTTTGCTGCCGCACGTAAAGGCGACCCTAATTATAAAAGCACTACGCGAGATGTAAAAAAACTAATTGCCGAACTTAAAAAGCAGAAAGTTGATGGGCTGATTATTGACCTTAGAAATAATGGTGGTGGCTCTTTACAAGAAGCTGTTGAACTTACCGGTTTATTTATTAAAACCGGACCAGTAGTGCAAGTAAAAGATGGTGCAGGCGGACTAAAAGATGAAACCGACCGAAATCCTGAGGTGTTTTATGACGGACCATTAACAGTTTTGGTGAATCGTTTTAGTGCATCTGCTTCCGAGATTTTTGCTGCAGCTATGCAAGATTATGGAAGAGGTGTTGTTGTAGGCGAAAAAACTTACGGAAAAGGTACTGTACAAAATATGGTGACTGTTAACGAGTTTGTGCAATACAACGGAAAACCATTGGGCGAAGTAAAACTAACCATTGCTAAATTTTACAGAATTACAGGCAGCTCAACACAACACCGTGGTGTAATACCTGATGTAGAATTACCAAGTTTATATGCTGCCAAAGAGTTTGGTGAAGATGCCAGTAAATACGCTTTACCATGGGATCAAATTAGCCCTACTAAATACGAACCTGTTAATTTAGTTACCAATAAATTGGGTGATATTAGAAGCAAGCACATACAGCGCATGAGTGGGAATAAAGAATATGCTTATTTACAACAAGACATTAACTTCTTTAAAGAGCACAACGAGAAGCTTTACCAAACATTAAACGAGGTAGAATACAAGAAGCAAAATGATAAAATTGATGCAGATAAAAAAGCCCGTGAAGATGAGCGTAAAGCACGCAAAGCAACCAACCCGGATTTGATTATGGATGAGGCAATGGAGGTAATGTGTGATTTGAAATAAAAGGATTTTAATTGACTTAATAACACAGCCGATGACTTCGTCATCGGCTGTGTTATTTTATGTTAACGGTTACAGGCATAACGATTATTTACAGTTGAGTGAGCTTGTTTTGTTTACGAGTTTTCTTGGGGTTGCCACCCCAAACCCGCGATACTTTTTGTCTTGACACAAAAAGTATCCAAAAAAGTCAAGGCTTATGATGCTTTTACTACAATCTACAGCGCCTGTTTT
>CAZRVA010000103.1:0-10142 GCA_964603255.1 uncultured Chitinophaga sp. | reverse complement strand
ATATAGGGGAGGAAATAGTGTAGGTACGCTGGTAACTGTTGCAAGCTATGGTTGTATCGCATATGGAGTTTATAGCAGTATTTCTGCATCACAAAACTATGATAACTATAAAAAAGCGCTGTTACAAACGGACATCGATACCTATTATAACAAGGTGAAAAGTCAACAATCATCAGCCCTTATTTTTACAACTATTGGCGCTGGTATATGGGCTCTTGATGTTCTTCACGTAGCCATAAGAAAACCCAAATACGGTGCGAAAAGAGGCATTTCATCAAAGCCTTCATCAAAGTTGAGCTATTGTTTTATTCCTACTAATTCACAGCTATTCTTAAATCTTAATTATACCTTCTAATGAAACATATTAAATTGATTGTAATTTTTTGGACTTCTCTGGTCATACTGTCAGGCTGTAAAGAATACAATAGAGATAATCCAAATGATTTACTAGCAAATATTGATGGTAGTTATCGATTAACCTACAAAGCAATGCAGGTTAGTGAGGACTTAAGTAAAGATGCTAAAATACAAATATCAGAAAGTGGAAAAATTACAGTATCAATAAACAACGAAGGAGATAAAATAACGCCTAAAATTAAATCGGTATTGTTGACTTCTGTTGGTGGTGAGATATCTTTTTCAAATGAAAAAGCTTTGACAGAGTTTGTATATGTTGGTATTGATAATAAGGTTGTATCTGCGGATTTTGTGGTGTCTAGTTCGATTACCAAACAAAAAGATATCGAAGTTTGGACTACGATTGAATTCGTTAATGGTGAAAAATCTGTAGTTAAATTTAACCTAACTATATTTGAGGCAAATCCAAGTTTTATAAGCATTCAAACTGCAATAATTTATGGATATGATGAGCTTGGTAATGGTAATGTTGGAAGCTATTCTAAATCATTAATTCCTGTTCTCTTCGTGAGGTTAAAGAACAATTCATCAAATGATTACTCAGGTAAACTCATCGGAACCCTTTCTTTAAATCATCCAACCTTTGGTTTTAGATTACCGTTTGAAAAATATGATGTTTATATCGCTGCCGGTACTACAGAGGATTTTTATATTCAGTTAGACTGTTTCCCTAAAAATATTACTGATAACTATTCGTCAACCCTTCAGCTATCTATGATGGATGACTTTTTAGGTGCTCTTACAAAAGATGTTTCCCTGACACATGCTACCTCCACTTTAAAAGCAAACTTCAGATACTTTTATACACCAGGTACATTAACGCCTGGTTCATATTTCGATTTTGATGTTAATGTCGAAAATACAGGTATAAGAGACTTAGACTTAACCCAAATTCCTCCGGTGGTTACTTCTTCTAGTAGTAATATCACAATACTAAGTATTGAAAGAAGAGTAAGTTTTCCAATACCAGCAGGAACTACTGAAGAAGGTGCATTTGTTGTAAAGGCCAGAATCAAACCAACTGCAGTATCAGGTGAGAGTTTTTCGTTTGGTATCACATACTCAGCAAGTAGTAATTGTCCTCAAACATTCCAGAGTAGCGTAGGCGCAACGGTTGAATAATAGATATGAAATATAGAATATTATATACTTTGTTTTTTTGTGCAGGCATATTCTTGTCATGCTCTGTGGTATTGGGTCAAGTACATAAAGTAAACATGTATTTAAACGTAGCTCCAGACTCTTCAATAGTATACGTAAATGGAGAAGCGGTTGGTGCAACACCACTAAACTTAAATTTGAAAGCGGATTTTAATGACTACTTAAGATATAAGTTACGTGTTAGTAGAAGGGGATACAAAGATTCTGTGATTTTTATTGATGAGAGTAACATCAGTAATCTTCCAAAACGAATGGATTTCTCTTTATCCAAAATTGTAAAAAAAATAAATACAGAAGAACAGAAGTTAATACTTCAGTTTGAAAAGCTTTTAATTGAGTTTAGTAACGGACAGCAAATTGGAGAAACACGTTTTGGAACTAGAGTTACTCCTATTTATTGGGAACAATCTGGTGTTAGTGGTGGTACTGTAGAATTTAACAACATTGCAGATAAGGAGTTAAAAGATTACGGATACAAAGTTTTTACGGCCTCAAAACTTTTTAGTGATGACCAAAATGCAGAGCCCAAACTTATACTGGGTGGAACATTGGCATCAATCAAGTATGATGCTAGTGTTAGGAATTTTGAAACCAAAGGTTCATGTAACATGACAATTGAATGGCAATTGTACAGCAGAATTAAAGGCAAAGTAATTTTTAAATATTCAACAAACGGGTTTTTCTCTAAGGTTGGTTCAAACTCAGAAACCATCATAAAAGAAAGCTTTAGAGATGCAATGGATAATTTATTGGGAACGGATACTTTTGCCAGAGTGGTATTAAGTCAAGAAGTTTTTAGCGGAGATCTTTCTACTAAAAATGAGAAAGTAGTTGCCATAAAAAAGATAAATAAAAGCACTTATTCGAGCAGAGCAGAAATGATCCAAGAACTCATAAAATCTTGTGTAACGGTAAAGTGTGATGATGGTTTTGGTAGCGGATTTTTTATTAGCGCAGATGGTCTGATCATAACCAATAGTCACGTAATACATAAAAGCGGTTCTATATCGGTGGTTTTGGAAAATGGCATTGATATACCTGCAGAATTAATTTACGAGAATGAGGAAAACGATTTGGCACTGATTAAGATAAAGGGTAAAGGATTTAAACCTGTTGTTTTTGGTAACTCTGATGGTGCCAAGGTTGGCATTGAATTAATTGCAATAGGTACGCCACGTCTCGAGGAATTAGGTCAAACCGTTACCAAAGGAATTTTAAGTGGTAAACGTATTTTTGATGGTAGAGCTTTTTTACAAACAGATGCAACTATTAACGGAGGAAACAGTGGAGGTCCGCTTTTTAATGAAGCAGGTGAGGTAATAGGAATCAATACATACAAAATTAGAGGAGCAGAAGGTTTAAACTTGAGTATCCCGATTAATGTTGCAATAGATAGGTTGAATATCAAATTTGAATAATTAACAACCGTTGTAATCAATAAAACGCCATCTCTGCTTTTGCAATAGGTGGCGTTTTTATTTTACGGTTACATCCAAATCTTAATTACACCGTATTTCCATAGCAAGTAAAAAATCATACCTGCAATTAAAGAGAGTAAAATTAAGTAGGGTAACAATGGGCGTTTCTTTTTGGTAAAAGGGTCGTTTAAGTTTACTTTGGCCCCGGCAGGTAAATCCGCTAAGTGCGTAAGTGTATTGCCAAACTGTATGTTAACAGTTGCCCTTGCATTAATGGCCCATCCGTTTGCATCTAACAACGGAGCAAGGTTACGTTTACGTAATTTTAAATAAGCCATAATCATCGATGGTCCTGAAATAACCAATAACAAACCTGCAATAGCCAATGGCATTTTCCACCAAGTTAAAGCAACAAAGCCTGATATTACTGATGCTATTGCAGTACCTATTGCACCTAATGCTAAACTGATGGCCGCAAAAATTCCCACAAACTTACCAATATCAAATGGTGGTGGTGGCGGTGCTTTTTGTTCGGTTAATGCTTTGCCGGGCATTTCTTCAATCGATTTTGTTGCACTTGCAGTAACCTTACTGTCTTCCTCGGCCGCAAATTTGTTTACTTGTTTTTCAATAAAGTTTGAAACCTTGCGGTAAGGCGCCCAAAAGGCTTGTCTGATACTAATGGGGTTGTCTATAATTTTTATAACACTCGCATCCCAATCCATGCCGTTTCTATCGTAAAACACCGCATTTCTTCCCACTACTAAATTATCAATATCACCATTGGTAAGTGCAGCTACAATGGTCATTTTTTCGTTGGTGGTTTTTGATGTACAATCACAATACATTAAAAACATGTCGCTGTAACCGGCCATGGCATTGTGTTTATCCATGTCGTTTACTTTTATACACAAATCGCAACTGCGTTGGTCGATGTACAACGTACCTGCTTGGAAAATAGATTCGTTATCGGGCGAATAAAAATCGTAAAAGGTTACAAAGTTTTTAAGTAAAATAAACAAATAGTGGTAATAACGCACCAACTGATCTACCATGATAATGTTATCAGCTTCGGTGGCCATGGCCAAATCTTTTTGTACCAAATCGTTTAACTGCGTTTCGTAGTTGTTACTAATTAAATCGTAAATGCGTGCCGTGCCTAATTGCTCCACTTCGTTACCTTCTTTTTCACTTATCCATTGTATGTATGGTTCAAAGGTTGCTTTTATGGTTTCCCAATTGTTTTCGGTAATGTGGTTTTGGTTTAAAAACAAAGGCAACACAATTTGTTGGTGAAAACTTTGTATGGTTTTTTCCCACGCAGGATTGATGCCTTGCATAAGATTTAATGGTTTATCAGCTTCAATTTTGGCCAATGGGTAACCGGCAATTTCGTCCATACAAGTGCTTAAATCTTTAGGACTAATTGCACCAACCCGTTCAACCAAAACATTTAAAACTTCGGTTGTTTGTGGATCGAATGCAGCTAATCGGCAACGAATAAAATAATCATCAATTTTATTTTTGATGGCTAAAAAAGTATCATAAGCTTGGTTGGTATTCAACCCAAATGGTAAAATAGTTTTGTTGTTTTCTGCTTTTTGTTGCCAAGCATGGTATTGTTTACACCAATTAAAAAATAAATCAATTTGCTCTTTATCTACACCATTTTGTCCGCTTCTGTCGGCCTTACTCCCGGCACAAGTAATGATGTTTTCTATTACACCTTTTAGTAAATCATTTTGGGTTGAGTTGGTGGTAACAATTCCATCACCGTTAAATGCAGAGTTCGCAAAAATGCGGTTAATATCTGCTGTTTCCTCTAATGTAATTTCATCTGAATCCAACTTACCCAAATTGCGTAGGATGGTTTTGGCTGATGCATACAAAGTTTTTCCTGCCTCGTTATCGGTGTTGATGGCCGATAAAGGAAAAACCATTTTGGGATTTAAAATATCATCCGGATTTTTAATAACCGATACCAGCCAATTAACTGCAGCTAATATTTCCGGAACACGAATCTGTCCATCATTATCGGTATCAACTAAAGCAAGGGTTTTTTGGTCAAATTCAAGTCCGCTAACCGGGCAACTTAATGCTGTCCATAATTTTTGGTCTAGCTCAGCCAAGTGTAATAAGTCGGCTCCGCTTTCTATGTTTACACGTTTAACGCCACCAACGGTAGAAAAATTCCAAATGTGATTATTCATATTAAACCATTTAATCTGCTATTCATTGGCTAATCTAGGCAAATTAGATTACATAAACTAATCCCATATTATTCGTTTGAAATAGATACAGCAAAATAGATATCCTATATTGAGCTAATGCAAAATTTGTAGTAAAATATCTACATAACCTTGTGGTTAGTTGTTTTATATTGCAAAAAAATAAAAATTGCATACCTACTAAATTTAAATCATGAAAAGGATTTTACCAATAATTACTATTTTAATCTCCCTGTCGGTACAACTATATGGAGCCAACGGAGACACTACAGCGGTTAATGTGTTTAACAAGTTTCACATGTCTCGTTATGGTAACTTTGATCAAAAGGCCAAAATGCCCGATAATAAAACTTTCCAAAGAGTTTGGTTAAAATATACACTAGGTTGTTTAAGTAACGGACAGTGCGAGTGGGATTATACCATTAAATTGTTTTTAAGAGAGCATACCGGTAAAAATGATTCTACCCTACAACAAGCACCTTATTTAAAAGTAAATAATACGGCAAGAGATTCGGTAGTTTACTCAATAGATACAACATGGAGAAACGTTTATAATGCTGCCACCAAACAAACGGACTCTGTTGCATCAACTCCAATAACCATAACCTTACATGGTGATAGTTTGAATCCTTTAAATGTAACACAAACCATAGTTGCATTTCCGGTAAACTATTGGCGCGTAAATTTTGATACAACAGGAGCTAGAATCGATTCTGTTTTTATTGGTGGAGGTGAAATTATTCGTCAAAAATTTACACCTTATTACCGTGTTTTTGAAGTGGTAAATAATTTGGAGATGGGACGTTTTATATCTCCGTATGCTAAATCGTTCCCTAAAAGTTTTCAGTACGATTACATTTATGATGTTACCGAATACGCCCACTTATTAAAAGACTCTGCTGAATTTAGAATTGAATACCAAGGGTACTCATATGGATTTACGGCCACTTGGGATATGATTTTTGTGGAAGGAACTCCTGCGCGTGATGTGGTTAAAATTGAAAACATTTACAATGGTGGATTTAATTATGGTCAGGCAACTTCAATTGAAGCAGCACTTACACAAAAGTCTTTCACTGTTCCTGCTGATGCGGTAGCTACAAAAGCACGTATTATTATTACTGGTCATGGAGCGGATAACAGCGAAGGTTGTGCGGAATTTTGTGCAAAGAAAATGTATTTAAAACATAACGGAACTCAAGTAGCTGAGCAATTGGTTTGGAAAGATGATTGTGGTAGTAATCCAATTCCTGCGCAACCGGGTACTTGGATTTATAACCGTTCAAATTGGTGTCCTGGCGAGAAAGTAAGAAACTTTGATTACATGTTAAATGTTACTCCGGGTAGCACACATACTATTGATTTAGATATGGAGCAATTTACAGCTAATGGTGCAGCAAGCTATAACATCAGTTTACAGTTGTTTCATTACAAGGCCGAAAATTTTGAAAATGATGCTGCTGTTGAAGACATTATTGCACCATCAAAAAATTACTTGTACAACCGAATCAACCCAATATGTGATAATGCAAAATTTGTGCTTAAAAATTGGGGTAGCAAAAAGTTAACATCTGCTGAAATATCATACCAAATAGGAAATAACGAAATACAAAAACTTAATTGGACTGGCGAGTTACCCTTCGAAAAAGAAACCATTGTAACCATTCCTTATTTGCAATGGCCAAATAATTTAGCCGATAAAACTTTTAAAGTATGGGTAAGTAAAACCAACGGCTTAACAAATGATGAAAACCCACACAACAATGCGATGCATAGCACGTTTGATTTACCTATTACATTACCAAGCAGATTTGTGGTGCAAACATTAACTAATGCACTTCCTGCGCAAAACAGCTACACCATTACCGATAGTTATGGTAACTTAGTTGCTTCGAGAACATTTACTGCAGCAAGTACCTTACATCGCGATACGTTTAACTTAGGTTTTGGTTGCTACACTTTTAAGTTTATTGATACAGAAAATAATGGTTTACAATGGTGGGCTGCACAATCGCAAGGTAGCGGTTCATTACGTATTCAAAATGTAGGCAGTCCAATTCAAATTTTCAGAACTTTTGCTACCGACTTTGGTTCATTCCAGCAACTTAATTTCCGTGTACAACATGCGGTGGGTGTTGAAGAGGAAATGTTGAACACTGATGTCGTTAAATTATATCCTAATCCGGCTAATAATCTGGTTACTATTGAAGGCATGGAAGTAATGAAGGCTGAAATAACTGATGCCTCTGGTAAATTGATGAGCACATACAATAATCCTGTTTCAGATATTGATGTATCAAACATACCTGATGGAATATACTTTATAAAACTTACCAATAGAGTTAATCAATCGGTTACCAAAAAATTAAGTGTTATCAAATAACGCAGGTCTTTGTTACAGACAAAGCAACGCCTTTGGCATTGTGGAGGATTTAACTTAAAAAGGATAATTAATTTCGATAGAATATTTGCGTAGCAAACTCCTTCCGCCTTGTCGGAAACTAAAATTATTTCGCGACAATGCCTCCAATCACTCTGCGAAACCTCTGCGTTTCTCTGCGGTAAAAAATATCAAACGGCATCAACCCTTAAAGTTGGTGCCGTTTTTTATATTGCAGCATGATAGCTTCTGAAAGCACCTATATCAACATACATACACATTTTAAACCCAAACAAAATGAGTTGGCGTTGCGTAATGCCTATTTAAAACTTAATGCAGTGCAAATTGCACAATTGCCTTATCCTGTTTCTGTTGGGTTGCATCCGTGGTTTCTTAAAAATTACACCTTAACTCAGTGTACTGATTTGTTAATGGATGTGGTGAATTTAAGTAACGTGTTGGCTATTGGCGAAATTGGTTTAGACAGGGCAATTGATACGCCTCTATCAACCCAAATACAATATTTTGATGCACAATTAAACATTGCCCGTGCATTAAAAAAGCCGGTTATTATTCATGCTGTTAAAAGTTACAGCGACTTAATGCCATTTTTAAAGAAAACAAAAGTGCCTTTTATATTTCATGGATTTACAGGTAACATTCAGCAAGCTAAAGAAATGTTGAAGCACCATGCATACCTCTCGTTTGGTAAAAGTTTACTTGATGAAAAATACCGAGAAGTCTTAGCTCAAATTCCCAACGATAGGTTCTTACTGGAAACAGATGTGGCAAATGTCGGTATCAACCAAATTTATGATTTAGCCGCAACGGCAAAAGGTATCTCTATTGATGAGTTAAAGTCTGTTGTATTTAATACATTTGCCGCCATAACTAAACAATAAGGTATGAAGGATATTAAACCTTGGATGGGAAGAACCCAGCTTTTATTGGGTGAGGAAAAATTGAGTAAATTGATAAATTCTAATGTATTGGTAGTAGGTTTGGGTGGAGTAGGAGGTATTGCTGCTGAAATGATTGCACGTGCAGGTGTGGGCAAAATGACGATTGTTGATGCTGATACTGTTGACCCCACAAACCGTAACAGACAAATACCCGCATTACACAGTACCGAAGGTGTTTTAAAAACAGATGTGTTAAAGGCGCGTTTGCTGGATATTAATCCTGATTTGGACTTAACCGTTATTGCCGAATATTTTAGGGATGATTTAACCCATAAGGTTTTGGACGAAGGGAATTTTGATTACGCGTTAGATTGTATTGACACCTTGAGTCCTAAAGTGTTTTTTATTAAAGCATGTATTGATAGAAAAATACCGCTTGTAAGCAGTATGGGCGCTGGTAATAAGGTTGATCCAACTCAAGTTAGGGTTGATGACATATCTAAGAGTTATAATTGTAAGCTAGCTAAATACACACGCAAATACTTACACAAGTTTGGTATACGTAAAGGTGTAAAAGTGGTATTTAGTGCCGAAGAAGCGCAGCAATACATGGGTGTAACGATGGTAGGGGCACGTAATAAAAAATCAGCTCCAGGTACCATTAGTTACTTACCGGCAGTATTTGGTTGTACAGTAGCAAGTGTAGCCATCAGGGATTTGTATGATAGGAAGTAGTGGTGTAGAGGCTGGAGGTTGGAAGTTAGAAGTTAGAAGACAACAAACCATAAACCCCAAACCCCAAACCCCAAACATGTAAACTAATCAACCAATAACCATTCTGCTTATACCAACTATAAACAAGATACCCACCTTTAAAAATTATAGATGTTATTTGTGCGCCAAATCACCATATTTGCCAACGAAATTTAATTATAACACATAAGCATTATGACTAAAATAAAAGTAGCCAATCCGGTTGTTGAATTGGATGGCGATGAAATGACCCGAATTATTTGGAAGTTTATTAAAGATAAATTGATTTTACCTTACCTTGATTTAGATATAAAATATTATGATTTAGGTATGGAACACCGCGATGCAACCAATGATCAAGTAACAGTTGATGCGGCTGAGGCCATCAAAAAATACAATGTTGGTATCAAATGTGCCACTATCACTCCTGATGAGCAACGTGTAAAAGAATTCAACTTAAAACAAATGTGGAAATCGCCAAACGGAACCATCCGTAACATATTAGATGGTACTGTTTTTCGCGAACCAATTGTGTGCAGCAACGTGCCCCGTTTGGTTCCTAATTGGACAGCTCCAATTTGTATAGGCCGTCATGCATTTGGCGATCAGTATCGTGCTACAGATTTTGTAACCAAAGGTAAAGGCAAACTTACCATTAAGTTTGAAGGCGAAGACGGACAAGTAATTGAGCATGAAGTTTACAACTTTAAAGGTGATGGTGTAGCGCTGGCTATGTACAATACCGAAGAGAGTATTCGTGGTTTTGCACACGCTTGTTTTAATCAAGCCTTAACTAAAAAATGGCCTTTATACCTATCAACTAAAAATACCATCTTAAAAAAATACGATGGTCGTTTTAAAGATATTTTCGAGGAAATTTACC
>CAZRVA010000102.1:0-10190 GCA_964603255.1 uncultured Chitinophaga sp. | reverse complement strand
TTTCAGGGTATTTAAGCCTAATGGTTTCATCCAATCTCTTTGTCGCCTCGCCAATAATTTCTAAGTTTCGAATCACACCATCTTGTACAAGCGTGTTTTTAAGAAAATCATCCTCACTTAAATTTGCGGTGTAACGTTCAATCTTATTAATAGAATCAAGAATATGTTCGAGGTAAATAATTGGATTCTTTTTCATCAAACGATTCTGATTAAATCCTGTTGAATGTAATCGTTTAAACTTGGGTTCACAGATTTTAATGTTACAAGATCAACCTTTATTCCCAACGATTCTGTTAACTCTTGTTCTAAGCCAATCAATTCAATTAAGTTGACGCTATCATTAAAATCAACTAAAATATCCAAATCACTTTCGCGCTGTTGTTCGTTTCGGGCATATGAACCGAAAATACCAACTAACTTTGGGTTAAATTTACTTACCACTTTTTTAATGGTATTTTTTTGCGCTGTGGTTAACATCTAACAAATATAAAACTAATTCATTAAAAGTTCTTTTCTGCTATTTTCAGAATCAAGCCAACTCAAAAAACTTACCCGGGAGTTGCCTTATTATTCCATTAAATTCTAAATCGAGTAAGGTTAACGAAAGGTTGCCGCTATCTATTTGTAAGGCAAATGCTATGTCGTCTATACCTGCTTTTGTTTTGCTTCTGATAAAATTTACGATTGCTAATTCTTGGGGTGATAATCCCAATGGCATTTGTTGTTGTTTGGGTTGTTTGGGGGTTGATATTTCCCAGCCCATGGTAATCAACACATCATCAGGCACTGTTATGATGGAAGCCTTGTTTAGTTTGATGAGTGCGTTGCAGCCATAGGAATTATCATCACTAACCCTACCCGGTACGGCCATAATTTCTTTGTTATAACTGTTGGCAATTTCTGCGGTTATCATTGCTCCTCCTTTAACACCGGTTTCTACCACAACCAACACATCACACAAACCTGCAACAATTCTATTTCGTTTCGGAAAGTTCTCTCTATCGGGTATTGTGCCACTGGTAAATTCAGTTAATAAGCCACCGTGTTCCAACATTTGTTTGGCAATGGTTTTATGCTGATTAGGATAAATTCTATCTAACCCATGTGCCATTACCCCAACAGTTGATAAGTTATTTTTAACTGCACTGCGATGAGCAGCTACATCAATACCCAATGCCAAACCGCTTAGTATTAGCGCATCGGTTGGTTTTAGGGTTTCAACCAATTCTTCAGTAAACGCTTTACCATAGTCTGTGGCTTTGCGCGTGCCCACAATACCCACAATTTTATCAGCGTCTAAATTAGCGTTACCCAAGGCATACAACATAATTGGAGCATCGGTTAAATTTTTAAGGCGTTGCGGATAATCCTTATCCAAATAAAACATGGTTTTTATGCCATGTTTTTCTATAAATTTAACTTCGGCTTCGGCAGGTTTAAAATTATCAAACTTGTATATACTTTCTGCAAGGGTTTCGCCAATGCCGGGTATTTGCAACAACCGCGATTTTTTCTGCTTAAAAACTTCGGCAACACCACCGCAATAACTAACTAAGTTGCGGGCTAAAACATCGCCAATTCCGGGTATTTGCGTGAGCGCAATTTGGTATACTAAATTTTCCATTTGGAGTTTAAGTGGTTAATCAAAACTAAAGAAAATTAGTAAGCCAAAAAGCTAATAATTTTAGCAAAAAAACAGGCACAAAAAAACCCCGTTATTGCTAACGAGGTTTTGATGTATATCGTAAACCGGTGTGGTTAATAAATTATTTTTTTACTGAATCAACTACAGCTTTAAAAGTTTCAGGGTGATTCATTGCTAAATCAGCAAGAACTTTACGGTTTAAACCTAAATTGTTCTTAGCCACTAATCCCATAAACTGAGAGTAAGATAAACCTTCTTGACGTACACCTGCATTGATACGGGTGATCCACAAGCTGCGGAAGTTACGTTTTTTGGTTTTTCTATCGCGGTAAGAAAATGCCAATGCACGATCAATGGTGTGCTTGGCTATAGTTAATACATTTTTACGTTTACCCCAGTAGCCTTTGGCTAACTTTAAGAGTTTTTTTCTGCGTCTGCGAGACGCTACTGAATTTACTGAACGTGGCATAATTTGTTTTTTTTGAACCTAAGCGCTCCAATTTTACTCGGAATCTTTTGTGCTCTTGTTCGGGTTAAAATTAAAATAAACCTAGGTAATTTTAAGGCTTACCTAATTGCCTTTTACTTTTAAATAGGTAAAATTATTTACCTATTGCAAGTAAGTTTTTAACCAATCCCATGTCGGCATCGCTAACTACAACCATTTTGGTTAAGCCGCGTTTTTGCTTAGTAGTTTTTTTGGTTAAGATGTGATTTTTGAATGCTTGCGCACGTTTAATTTTACCACTAGGGGTTAATTTAAAACGCTTTTTCGCAGCACTGTTGGTTTTCATTTTAGGCATAATCCTGTTTCCCTTTTTTATTTAAAATCCAATCTACGATAATTCTATTTTCCCGGGGTTTTGCCTTTTGGAGCCATCAGTAAAAACATCTTTTTACCTTCTAGCTTTGGCAATTGCTCTACTTTACCCAACTCTGATAATTTTTGGGCAAACTGAAGCAACAAAACCTCTCCTCTTTCTTTGTAAACAATGGCACGTCCTTTAAAGAAAACGTAAGCACGCACTTTGTTACCTTCTTGCAAAAACTTCTCGGCATGTTTTAACTTAAACTCAAAATCATGCTCATCTGTATTTGGTCCGAAACGAATTTCCTTAATCTCTTGTTTGGCCGAATTTGCTTTTAACTCCTTCTTCTTTTTCTTTTGCTCGTACAAGAATTTCTTGTAATCGGCAACTTTACAAACCGGAGGTTCTGCGTTCGGAGAAATTTCAATCAAGTCTAATTCTAACTCATCAGCAATGCGCAAAGCTTCTTGTATAGAAACAATACCCGGCTCCACGTTATCGCCAACTAACCTTACTTCACGAGCACGAATATTTTCGTTTAGCTTGTGCTCTGGTTCTAACGATTTACGTCCACGTGATATAAATCCCGGTTTTAAACCGTTGTTCGGACGTTGTCCCGGTCCTGTTGGTCTGCCGGGTGTACTTGGTGTGTTTGGTGCTGCCAAATGTTTAGTTATTTATTTTTACTTGTTCTTTAAAATAGCTTACAAATTCCTCTAGTTTCAGTTTCCCAACTTCCTCTCCTCCGTGTTTACGAACCGATACTGCTTCTTCAAGCATTTCTTGTTCGCCAACCACCAACATAAATGGGATTTTCTTCACTTCAGCATCTCTAATCTTTCTTCCCACTTTCTCATTTCTGTCATCAAGCGGGCCGCGAATATCTGCTTTATTCAGCACATTCACAACTTTTTGCGCATAGTCGTGATATTTTTCACTAATT
Source organism: uncultured Chitinophaga sp. (assembly GCA_964603255.1). Classification (GTDB taxonomy): domain Bacteria; phylum Bacteroidota; class Bacteroidia; order UKL13-3; family UKL13-3; genus UBA6183. Next base: position 6,793 of record CAZRVA010000102.1, on the reverse strand, counting down.
GGCAATATTGTTACAGGTTCTGGGGTTAACCAAAGCGGGAAATTACCTGCACAATGCTCGATTAAAACTGCCACAAAACGCTCCAAAGAGCCAAATGGCGCGCGATGAATCATTACAGGGCGATGCTTTTGGTTATCGCTTCCGGTATATTCTAATTCAAAACGCTCAGGTAAATTATAATCAACCTGAATGGTACCTAATTGCCACTTACGACCAATTGCATCTTTAACCATAAAGTCTAACTTAGGACCGTAAAATGCGGCTTCGCCATATTCAACCACAGTATTTAAACCTTTTTCGGTGGCTGATTCGATGATAGCTTGTTCGGCCAAAGCCCAGTTTTCATCAGAACCAATGTATTTGGTTTTATTCTCTGGGTCGCGTAACGAAATTTGTGCAGTGTAATCTTTAAAGTCTAGCGCCTTAAACACATACAATACCAAATCAATTACTTTAATAAATTCTTCTTTTACTTGATCCGGCCTGCAGAACAAATGCGCATCATCTTGAGTAAATCCACGTACACGGGTTAAACCATGTAATTCGCCTGCTTGTTCGTAACGGTAAACAGTTCCAAACTCGGCATAACGCACCGGTAAATCTTTGTACGATTTTGGTGATGATTTATAAATCTCGCAATGGTGCGGGCAGTTCATTGGTTTTAAGAAAAACTCTTCGCCTTCGCGTGGAGTTGATATTGGCTGAAATGAATCAGCACCATATTTTTCATAATGCCCCGAAGTGATGTATAAATTTTTGTTACCAATATGCGGTGTGATAACAGGCAAATAACCCGCTTCAATTTGTGCTTTTTGCATAAACTGCACCAACTTTTCGCGCAGCATTGCACCTTTGGGTAACCACAATGGTAAACCCATGCCTACTTTTTCAGAAAAAGTAAACAATTCCATTTCTTTACCCAACTTGCGGTGGTCGCGTTTCTTTGCCTCTTCAATCATAGCAAGATGTTCATCCAGCTCTGATTTTTTAGGGAAAGTAACACCGTAAATACGGGTTAACATTTTGTTCTTTTCATCACCGCGCCAATAAGCTCCGGCCACACTCATTAATTTTATTGCTTTGATAAAACCGGTGTGCGGAATATGAGGACCACGGCATAAATCAGTAAAGTTTCCTTGGCTGTAAAAAGTAATGCTTCCATCTTCTAATCCATCCAACAACTCCAACTTATACTCATCGCCTTTCTCTTTAAAATAGGCAATGGCATCAGCTTTACTCACATCTTTACGGCTGTATGCGTTTGATTGTTTGGCCAACTCTGCCATCTTATCTTCAATGCGCTTAAAGTCTTCGCTCGAAAACTCTTTGCCACCAAAGTCTACATCATAATAAAAACCATTATCAATTGCAGGGCCAATACCAAATTTTGTTCCCGGATACAGCGCCTCAATAGCTTCGGCCATTAAGTGGGCCGATGAGTGCCACATGGTTTGTTTGGCTTCTTTATCGTTCCAAGTTAACAAGGTTAGCGTTGCATCGGTGTTAATTGGGCGCGTTGCATCCCAAACCTCTCCATTAACTTTAGCTGCTAAAACATTTCGGGCCAAGCCTTCGCTAATTGATTTGGCCACATCTAAGGCGGTTGCTCCCGCTTCATACGAACGAACGGAACCGTCAGGTAGTGTGATATTAATATTGCTCATAAAAGTAACGCAAAGTAAGCGCTAGAAAGCGAAAAAGAAAAAATTAAAATCAGTTACTATCAGTAATTATTTTTTAATTGCAGTTAAAGTCCAAATTATTCATTTGAAATACAAATTGAATAATCGATAAAGAAAATCTATTCTTTGGGTGTACGTTTTACTTCTCCCCTTAAAATGATTTTCTAATCGGGACTTACCCCTACTAAGGCAGATTATCGGCTCATACTTCGCTCGCTACTGCCTAAGTTGGGTTAAAGCCTTTTGTGCCAAATTATGTTTAGGATCAAGTTCTAATGCGTATTCGTAATTTACAATGGCATCTTCTTTATTTTTCATGGCTTCGTAACAAACGCCTCGCATGTAGTATGCATCAACCAATCCGGGCTCAATTCTTACCACCGCATTTAGGTTTACTATGGCATCGCTGTATCTACCAATTTCAACATTTATTAGCGCTGAGTTGTAATAAGCCTGGTAGTATTTTTCATCAGCTTTTAGTGCTTGTTCATACATCTTTACCGCCTTTTTAAAATCTCTGTTTAGTTGAAAAAATACACCGGCAGAGTAAGGAGGTTCGGGGCTTTTAGGTTTAAGGCGCGATGCCGTGATGTAGTAATCTAAAGCAATTTTATTCTTTAACCCTGCATATAAATTACCTAACTGCATAACAGCGTCATAGTGATTTGGGTCAACTTCGTATGTTTTTTGAAAAGTTTGAATAGCCGAAGCGGTATCTCCAATTTCTTTAAAGTTCATACCTTTAAAAAACAAAGCCGTTGTATTGGTTTTGTTTGATGCAAGGATAACATTGTATAAATCCATCGATTTTTTGTGTTCTTTTACAATGTAGTACAATTCAGCTAATTTAAGCTGTGCTTCTTCAAAATCAGGTTTAACAGCAATGGCTTTTTCGTAGGTATTCGCAGCATCCTGAGTTCTATTCATGGCATATAAAATTCGACCCTTTAAAAACAGGTACAACGGCTGCTCGGCACTTAATGCTAATGATTGTTCAATATCTGCTAAGGCTGCATCCAACATTTTTTCTTCGTAATACACATTTGCCCTGCGGTAATACAATTCCGGGTTAGTTGGGTCTTTTTCTATCTCGGCACTAATTTCTGTTACCGATTTGGAGGTAATTACTTCTTGTTTATTTTGCTCAGAAGCCTTGTTACTATTGCTATTACAAGCGCCCAACAGGGCTACTAATGCTGTGATAAAAATCAGTTTTTTCATGGTCAATTTCGGATACTTTTGTCAACTAACTTACTTAAAAGTAAGTCACAAAAAACGCTAAATAGTTTGCAACAATTGCAATATTTTTTTGTGTAAGCATAAACAGTCATCAAAAAACAACAAGAAGAAAATGCCTTTTTATCACAAACAAGGACAAATACCGGCCAAGCGCCACGTGCAGTTTAGAAAACCAGACGGCAAACTCTATTCGGAAGAATTGGTGAGTACCGAGGGCTTTAGCAGCATATACAGTTTGGTGTACCATTGCCACCCACCAACATTGGTAAAACATATTGGCGAGCCATATGATGTTGCCCCAAAAGCTGCCATTAAAAAGAACTTACAAAACCGAAGTTTTTTAACTTTTAAAACCGAACCTGTTGACGATTATTTAGCAAGTAAGGTTTATACTTTGTTTAATAATGATGTGTATTTAGCATCCGCTGCTCCTAAAAAAAGCATGACCGATTACTTTTACAAAAACGCAGATGCAGATGAAGTAATTTTTGTGCACGAAGGTAGCGGTGTTTTAAAAACGTTATACGGTGATATTAATTTTGAGTACGGTGATTATTTGGTAATACCAAGAGGTGTTATTTATCAAATGCATTTTAACACCGAACAAAACAGATTGTTTATTACCGAGAGTTTCTCTCCTATTCGCCCACCAAAACGTTACATCAATTCTTTTGGCCAGTTGCTTGAGCACTCACCTTATTGCGAGCGTGACATTAAGTTGCCTTTGCTTACCAAAACACACGATGAGTTGGGCGATTTTAAAGTGATGATAAAAAAACAGGATATGATTTTCCCATACACACTTGGCTCGCATCCCTTTGATGCCATTGGTTGGGACGGATATCAATATCCTTTTGGATTTAGCATACACAATTACGAACCAATTACCGGTCGTGTGCACATGCCACCTCCAATTCATCAAACATTTGAAGGACACAATTTCGTGATTTGTTCATTTGTTCCGCGTTTGTACGATTACCATCCGGATTCAATACCTGCACCATACAACCACAGCAATGTAGATAGCGATGAAGTGTTGTATTATGTTGATGGTGATTTTATGAGCCGCAAACATGTAGAGCGCGGTATGATTAGTTTACATCCTAAAGGTATTCCTCACGGGCCACATCCGGGTACCGTTGAAAAATCAATAGGACAAAAAGAAACACGCGAATTAGCGGTAATGATTGATCCTTTTTATCCTTTACAAATTACAGAAGAAGCAATGAAAATGGAAGACCCTGGTTACTATAAAACTTGGGTTGAATAACACTAATTAAAGTATTAAGAATAAATAATAGAATGGAAACCTTAGAAGTAACAAAACAAGAAACCATGCAAGATTTTTTGCCACTTAACGGCACCGACTTTATTGAGCTTTGGGTAGGTAATGCAAAGCAAGCTGCACATTATTACAAAACTGCTTTTGGTTTCCAAAGTTTGGCTTATGCCGGACCAGAAACCGGTGTTAAAGACCGCGCATCATACGTTTTAATTCAAAACAAAATGCGTTTAATTTTAACATCACCACTACGTAGCGACAGCCCCATTGCAGAGCATCACCGCAAACACGGAGATGGTGTTAAATATTTAGCACTTTGGGTTGATGATGCTTTTGATGCTTACGAAAAAACCACAGGTAAAGGTGGTGTAGGTACACTTAAACCAACCACATTAACCGATAAAGATGGCGAAGTACGCATGAGTGGTATTAAAACTTATGGCGAAGTAGAACACTTGTTTATTGAGCGCAAAAACTACAATGGTGTATTTATGCCGGGTTATGTAAAATGGGAAAGTAACTATAATCCTGAGCCAACAGGTTTATTGTATGTTGACCATTGCGTAGGTAACGTTGGTTGGAATCAAATGAATCCTTGGGTGAAGTTTTACGAGGATGTAATGGGCTTTAAAAACATACTTTCGTTTGATGATAATGATATCAGCACCGAATACTCTGCTTTGATGAGTAAGGTAATGAGCAACGGCAATGGATATGTTAAATTCCCAATTAACGAACCGGCCGAAGGAAAGAAAAAATCTCAGGTAGAAGAATACCTTGATTTTTATGAAGGAGAAGGCGTGCAACACATTGCAATTGCAACTAAAGATATTGTAAGCACCGTGCGCCAATTAATGGCAAGAGGTGTTGAGTTTTTAAAAGTTCCGGATAGTTACTACAACGATTTATTTGACCGTGTAGGAGCAATTGAAGAAGATATTGAGCCATTACGCGAATTAGGTATTTTGGTTGATAGAGATGATGAAGGTTACTTGTTACAATTGTTTACTAAACCGGTTGAAGACAGACCAACCATGTTCTTTGAAATTATTCAACGTAAAGGAGCAAAAAGTTTTGGTAAAGGTAACTTTAAAGCTTTGTTTGAAGCCCTTGAAAGAGAGCAAGCAAACAGAGGAAACTTGTAAAACATAGCTTACTTTATTTTGTAATATTAAAAAGACGTAGAAAATATCTGCGTCTTTTTTTATTTTGTAACCACTTATGACAAGAATAACAAAAGCAAAAAGAGATAAAATTCTTCACTCAGAAAGGCGATTTTTAGAAGGACCACGCTCACGATTCAGGGAGCTTAAATTTTTATTTAAAGTGATGTGGGAATTTATAAAAGGCTTCCAAAAATTACATTTTACAGGTCCATGCGTTACCGTATTTGGCAGTGCACGTTTTAAAGAAGACCACCCTTATTACCAAACAACGGTTAAGCTTAGTGCCGAAATTAGCAAATTAGGTTTTACCATTATTACCGGTGGTGGGCCTGGTATTATGGAAGCCGCTAACAGAGGTGCTTTTGAGGCCGGAGGACAATCCATTGGTTGTAATATTGTTTTGCCACACGAGCAAAAAGAAAATCCATACGTGCATACTTCGGTAGAGTTTAAATACTTTTTTGTGCGCAAAACACTTTTGGTAAAATACTCGTACGCATTTGTAATTATGCCGGGCGGTTGGGGCACCATGGATGAAATGTTTGAAGCATTAACCTTAATTCAAACGGGTAAAATACAAGAGTTTCCGGTGGTATTATTTGGTAAAGAATATTGGAAAAACTTAATTGAGTTAACCGAGGATATGATTAAAAACAAAACCGTATCTGAAACAGAAATTAAAGAGTATTTGCTCATAACCGACTCTATTGATGAAGCCGTAGCACATTTAAAAAAACATGCCATTGGTAAATTTGGTTTGAAGAAAACCAGGGTACTAAAACCAAGAAGATGGTTGGGAGAATGGTTTAACAAAGCATCATAACAAAAAAGCCGGGCTAGCCCGACTTTTTTGTTATAAAGACTTTATCATTTCGCTTTTCTTGAATTTAAACTCGTTCACGCGCACGTGCCGTGCGTGTGTTGTTATATTTTCTAACATAGTTAAATTTCCCATTCATTTTATCTTAAAGGTGAAACTTTAATTGGTGACTCTTCACTGGCTGAACTCGGTCTGTAGTGTTGCGGTTGACTTTCAAAAACTCAGACATAACCAAATATAAAACTTTGTAAGAAAATAACCCCACCAAGTTTTTACTAAGTGGGGTTGTTTGTTTTTATTTAACTATATACTTTGTTTTACTGCACACGGACGACACGTCCGCGTGAACGAGGTAAATCGGATTATTATTGAATGCAGTGTAAGAACTTTGCCATTCATATGTCAATAAGTCCACATTCCACCTTCTTCCCAGCCTGCTATCGTATTCCCAGTATTCGGCTGTGTAAGCTCCAATAAAAATTTCATCGTCTTTCTCGCTACCTGCATTAAATTTGTAACCCATTTAACTACCAATATTTACTTCTGCTTTTTTCATCAGAATTTAGAAAATACAATACACTGTCTATTGCTTGTTTTCTGGTAC
>CAZRVA010000101.1:0-10208 GCA_964603255.1 uncultured Chitinophaga sp. | reverse complement strand
CCAAAAGTTTGATTTTCTTACATCGATTATTCTGTTTGTATTTCAAACGAATAATTTGGGCTTAATGATTTAGCCAAATAACAATTGTTGTTACAAACATCAAGTTTCTTTGTTACAATATCATACATAATCTTTACATGTGTGGGTATTGTTTAACCATTTGAAACGTTATACTCGCGCCAAATTTTAGTTATGCAAAAACGCTCTATCTATCTTGGTGCGGCTTGTTTATTGGCCTTTAGTGGAATAACCAATGCACAAACCGATACCACATTTTTAAAAGATGTAATTGTTAACAGCAACAGAATTCAAACCAGAATTAGTCCATCTGCAATTATTACACGTAAACAAATAAACTTATTACCGGGTACCACTCCTGCCAATTGGTTGGCTATGGTTAGCGGGGTTGATATCAGGCAGCGTGGACCCGAAGGTGTACAAAGTGATATTGGCATACGTGGTGGTTCATTTGATCAAACATTGATGTTATTAAATGGGATGAAACTAAGTGATCCGCAAACCGGTCATCACATGTTTAATTTACCCTTAACCAACGAAGCGCTTGAACAAATTGAAGTGATAAAAACCGGGGCATCCCGCATGTATGGAATCAACGCTTTAAGTGGTGCAGTAAACTTAGTAACCAAAGTACCCGATAAAAACATGTTGTACATAGGTGCATTTGGTGGCGATTTTAATTTTTATGGTTTAAAAGCTGGTGCGGCCATGCATTACAAAAATATCGGCCAACATGTTTCTTTTAGTAAATCCTCATCAAGTGGGTATTTACCAAATACTGATTTTAACATCAGTCAGTTGTTTTACCAAGCCACAGCTAAGTTTAACAAATCAATATTAAACATTACCGCGGGGCATACCGATAAAAGTTTTGGTGCACGTGGTTTTTATGTACCAAATTCAACTGAATATGAGAGCATACAAACCAGTTTTGCAGGCTTACAACATGAAGTAAAAATTAACCGCTTTAAAATAAAAACCCAAGCCTATTATCGTTACAACCAAGATCATTATATCTTCGTTAGAAGTAATCCATCTTTTTTTCAAAACAGGCATTTTTCGCATGTTGCAGGTGCTGAGGTTCACGCCACTTATCAATCTAAATTTGGTGAGACCGGTATTGGTTTCGATAGCCGTTTCGAACGTTTAAAAAGCAGCAACTTAGGCAAACGCGAAAGAGATATTTTTGGTGTATTTGCCGAACATCGTTTTGCATTATTCAACAAAAAATTAATCATAACTCCGGGCGTTTATTTAAACCAATATGCAAGTAATCAATCTGCATTTTTTCCTGGAATTGATGCCTACTACAACATCAAACCAAAATGGGTGATTTTTGCTTCGGTTGATAAAGGCATGCGCTTACCAACGTTTACCGATTTGTATTACAACGGACCATCAAATATTGGTAACGCACAACTTACTCCTGAACAAGCCATAAGTAGTGAGGTTGGAGGAAAATTTGCAGCCAAAAATACCTTTGTTTCTGCATCGGTATTTCAGCGCACCTCAAACAATTTAATTGATTGGGCACGCACAGATGCTACACAAAAATGGCAACCGTTAAACTTAAACAAAGTAACCTTATCGGGTTTCGAAACCAACATCAATCAAAAATTCAACGGATTTGTAAACCAAATACAAGCAGGATACACATACATTGATGCCAATGCACGTGCCGCAGAAAATTACCAAAGTAGGTATACCTTATCAAACATCAAACACCAAGCCGTTGCAACGGTAGTTTTAAAGTGGCACAAATGGATAAATCAAACCATTACAATCAGGCATATTAATAGGATTGCTATGGCCGATTACACCTTGTTTGACAGTAAAATACAGTTTAACTACAAACAACTTAACCTATTTGCCGAGGCATCAAACGTACTTGATACCAAATACTTAGAGGCAGGTTTTGTGCAAATGCCAGGTCGCTGGTTTAAAGTAGGATTTGATCTAAAACTTAATTTCGCGAAAAAATAACGATTGATAATACACCAAGTTTAACAGGGTTTTAGGGTGATTTCAACACCAAAAAAACCTTTTAACCCTAATAGTTACAAGCAATTACACCTCTAATACGAACAAATAGCACTTTTGCGTGTTAGAGAATTTTAAGTTTGAGTAGCTTAAATGAATAGTATTGTTATTTTTGCTTGATTTTTGAATTAACAATTAAGATAAACACATAATAGATATGGCAGAAGTAATACGCATGCCCAAAATGAGTGATACAATGACCGAGGGTGTTATTGTTTCGTGGTTAAAGCAAGTGGGCGATGATATTAAACCGGGTGATATTTTGGCTGAGGTAGAAACCGACAAAGCCACTATGGAGTTGGAAAATTACGTTAAAGGTACCCTTTTACATATTGGTATTCCTGCAGGTGGAAGTGTTCCTGTTGATGCCTTAATTGCCATTGTTGGACAAAAAGGTGAAGATATTTCGGCATTATTAAATGGTGCTTCGGCTCCTGCGGCTGCACCTGCAAAAGCAGAAGAAACCAAAGTAGAAACAGCTGCTCCAACAGCACCTGCTCCTGCCCCGGTTGCAAACACATCAAACGATTCTCGTGTTAAAGCATCGCCTTTAGCTAAGAAAATTGCTGACGAAAAAGGTATAGACTTAAATAGTGTAAGCGGTAGTGGAGATGGCGGACGTATTGTTAAGCGTGATGTAGAAACATTTACTCCGGCTGCTAAAACTGCTGGTGCACCAAGCATTACTTTACCTACCGTTGTAGGACAAGAAAGTTATGAAGAAGTGCCGGTTTCGCAAATGCGTAAAGTAATTGCACGCAGATTAGGCGAAAGCAAACACACTGCTCCTCACTTCTACTTAACCATGAGCATTAACATGGATAAGGCTATTGAAGCAAGAAAAGCCATGTTGGAATTTAGCCCGGTTAAGATTTCTGTTAACGATATTATTATTAAAGCAGTTGCAGCAGCATTGCGCAAAAATCCTGCGGCTAACTCAAGCTGGTTAGGCGATAAAATTCGTTACAACCACCACATTAATATTGGTGTGGCTGTGGCAATTGAAGACGGATTAATTGTTCCTGTCGTAAAATTTGCCGATAGCAAAAGCTTATCGCACATTAGTGCAGAGGTAAAAGAATTAGCAGATAAAGCTAAAAACAAAAAATTACAACCAAGCGAATTTGAAGGTAACACCTTTACCATTTCTAACTTAGGTATGTTTGGTATTGATGAGTTTACTGCCATCATTAATCCACCAGATGCTTGTATTTTAGCAGTAGGTGCAGCCAAAGAAACCGTAGTGGTAGAAAATGGCCAAATGAAAGTAGCTAACGTAATGAAGGTTACCTTAAGCTGCGACCACCGCGTGGTGGATGGTGCAGTTGGTTCGGCTTTCTTAAAAACGTTAAAAGAGTTATTGGAGAATCCGGTGAAGTTATTGGTATAACATCAACCATAAAAAATAGTAAAGCCATGTTGTGTATGCAACATGGCTTTTTTATTGCGCAATTTATGGAGTGCAAGAAAAGCTATAAAAAACTCTGCAATGCCAGGTTGTAGCTTCTTAAACCAAAACCACTAATGCTACCTTTACAATGTTTACCTAACAATGAAACATGACGGTATTCTTCTCTGGCAAAAATATTACTGATGTGTACTTCAACCACCGGAGTAGTAATGGCGGCAACAGCATCAGCAATGGCAACAGAGGTATGCGTATAACCTCCGGCATTTAAAATAATACCATCATAACTAAAACCTACTTCGTGTAGTTTGTTAATCAACTCCCCTTCTAAATTACTTTGGTAGTAACTAAGCGTTACCTGCTGAAAAGTCTTTTGCAAATCGTTAAAATAGCTTTCAAACGAAGTATTGCCATAAACCTCTGGCTCGCGTTTCCCCAATAAATTTAGGTTAGGACCGTTAATTATTATTATTTTCATGTGGTGAAGTAATCAAACAAAAATAGTATAAAATATCGCTTTTTACTTTTGTGTACTTTACTAATGGTTTTACCCACACATGCGCACAAAATATCTGGTGAGATTCAACAGATAATATTCAATATTTGAATGCAACAAATGGTTAACTGGAATTCATACATCAAAGGTTTTAAAGCATACCTGCAACTCGAAAAATCATTGTCGAAAAATAGCATCGAGGCTTACCAGCGCGATATGCAAAAACTTGTACAGTTTTTTGAAGCCAAAGGTATCAATCCACAACCTGCAGAAGTTAATCTGGCAACCTTACGCGAATTCCTGCGTTGGATAACAGAATTGGGCATGAGCACCACCAGTCAGGCACGAATTTTAAGCGGCATTAAATCGTTTTACAACTACATGTTAATGGAGGATTTAATCAATAAAAATCCCGCTGAATTACTGGAAGCTCCCAAATTAAAAAGAAAGTTACCCGAAGTACTTGATGTGCATGAGATAGATTTAATGGTTGCACAAATTGACCACAGCACATCCGAAGGCATGCGCAACAAAGCCATTATAGAAACCATGTTTAGTTGTGGTTTGCGTGTAAGCGAATTGGTAAACTTGAAATTTGCGGATATCTCCTATACTGATGAATTTGTTCGTGTATTAGGTAAAGGTAACAAAGAACGACTTGTACCTATTGGCAGCATTGCACTTAAGGCCATAAAACTATATAAAGAAACTGTGCGATCGCACATTACCCCACAAACAGGGCATACAGATACCGTATTTTTAAACAACAGAGGTAAAGGGTTGAGTCGTGTGATGATATTTTACATCATTAAAGATTTAGCCAAACGTGCAGGTATTCACAAAAACATTTCTCCGCATACCATGCGTCATTCCTTTGCCACATGTTTGGTTGAAGCTGGTGCAGATTTACGTGCCGTGCAGCAAATGTTAGGTCATGAAAGCATTACCACTACCGAAATTTATACCCACATAGATAGGGCTTACTTGCATGATGTGATTACACAGTTTCATCCCAGAAGTTAGGGGTTGGATTTTAGAGGCTAGATGTTGGAAGCTGGATATTGGAAACGTAATTCAGCGTAACAAATGCGGAACATCAAGTATTGAAATACCGCTGTGAAACTTTGTGTTAACTTTGCGTAACTCCTTGTAATAGCTTTACCCAATTTTTAACGCAGACCAATGATGCAGACCGAAGCGTCTGTCAGTTTTTGCAAATAGTCTTACGAAGAGTTGAGCATAGTCAACAACAGATGGAGGAGTACGCGGAGCAACGCCTTCGGCATTGGGGAGGATTTAACTCATGGAAATGAAATTATTGTTTGAACGAAAATCTAGCGTCTTCCTTTGAAGGAAGATAAGAGATGGATGTTTACTGGATGATAGATGTCAGAAAACTTTGAACTTCAAACCACGAACATCAATCCAATCAACCTATCAACTAACAACCAGTCAACCAATAACCTATCAACTAATCAACCTATCAACCAATAACTTGTCAACTAATCAACCAATCAACCCTTTCTATCGCTAAATTTATTAAATTCGCCTCCATTAATAATTAATCAATACAATAATGAAATACGTAGCTTTAAACGATTTGCACGTTTCTTTGGGCGCAAAAATGATTGAATTTGCAGGTTACAACATGCCTGTTTTATACAACAACTTAATTCATGAGCACAATGCAGTGCGCAACAGCATTGGTGTGTTTGATGTAAGCCACATGGGCGAGTTTTTATTAAAAGGCGAAAAAGCTTTAGACTTAGTTCAATTGGTTACCAGCAACGATGCTTCTGTTTTGGTTGATGGTAAAATTCAGTACAGCTGCTTACCTAACGGTAAAGGTGGTATTGTTGATGACCTTTTGGTTTATCGTGTTTCTGCTACAGAGTTTTATTTGGTAGTTAATGCATCAAACATTGAAAAAGATTGGAATTGGATTAGCAAACACAACACTTTTGGTGTTGAGATGACCAACTTAAGTGAAGGCACAAGTTTATTGGCAGTACAAGGCCCAAACGCTATTAAAGCTTTACAAAAATTAACTGATGTAAACTTAAGCGAGATGGAATATTATACATTTAAATATGGCACACTAGCGGGCATCAACAATGTATTAATTTCTAACACGGGTTACACTGGTGCAGGTGGATTTGAATTATACGTACCAAATGCAGAAGCTCGTAAATTATGGGATGCTGTATTTGAAGCCGGTGCTGAGTTTGATATTAAACCTGCAGGTTTAGGTGCTCGCGATACCTTACGTTTAGAAAAAGGTTTCTGCTTATACGGCAATGATATTAACGATGAAACTTCTCCAATTGAGGCAGGTTTAGGTTGGATTACCAAATTTACCAAACCATTCATCATGGCCGATCACCACAAGGCAATTAAAGAAAATAAGCCTACTAAAAAATTAGTTGGTTTCGAAATGGTCGAGCGTGGCGGTATTCCTCGTCAGCACCACATTATTAAGGATGCTGCAGGAAATGTAATTGGTGAGGTTACTTCAGGTACACAATCACCTTCATTAAATAAAGCTATTGGAATGGGTTATGTTGCAGCAGCACACAGCAAAGTAGATTCCGAAATCTTTATAGAAATACGCGATAAACAGATTAAAGCTAAGGTTGTAAAAACACCTTTCTTGTAATATCAATCATTACTGCCTAACCAATGCGTGTTGTATTATTAGTAATGATTTTAGCATTAGGTAAACTTTGTTTAGCTCAAGGTTTACCTAAAAAATATGCTGCCATTGCTGTGGGTACAAGCGAAGCAGATGTGATTAAAAAATTAGGCGAACCCAAAAAGATTGAATCCTTTTCAACCGTAAAAAACAACACTTACGATACAAGTTATTATTGGAGATATGATGGTGATATCACCATCATATTTACCAACCATGCGGTTGAAACCATAGAGCCTAAATGGGACAACGTTTTAAAACGTATTCAACAAAAGGCAAATAAAAAAGACGAAAACGGCTTAATCATTATTACCAATCGTGAATAAACAAATTGAAGTTGTGCTCACTCCTGCCCTATTACCCATATACCAAGTAAAAGGCAAAACAGTAGTGGTTATTGATATTTTACGTGCCACCAGCAGCATGTGTGTAGCATTTAAAACAGGCGTAAACAAAATACTTCCGGTTTCAACTCCGGAGGAATGCAGCTTATTTAAAGACTTTGATTTTTTATGTGCAGCCGAAAGAAATGCCGTTAAGTTACCCGGTTTTGATATGGGCAATTCTCCTTTCGAATTTCAAAATCCATTGATAAAAGACCGCAACATTGCCTTTACTACCACCAACGGAACCAAGGCCATTAAACAAAGTAAAGAGTTAGGTGCTGATAAAATTGCTATTGGTAGTTTTTTAAATTTAGATGTATTGTGCAATTGGCTTTTGCATCAACCCAACGATATTATTTTATTGTGTGCAGGATGGAAAGACAAAGTAAACATGGAAGATACTTTGTTTGCCGGAGCAGTAATTGCACAACTTAAAAACAACGTCACCTTACACTGCGATTCTGGTTTAATGGCCGAACAGTTGTATAAAACTATGCAGCACGATTTGGAAGATTACGTCCGTAAATCTTCGCATGCACAACGCTTTAAAGCATTACATACAGCAGAAGATGATGTACATTTCTGTTTGCAATTAAACACAGCACCGGTGCTACCCATTATGCAAGGCGAATATTTAGTAAGCCAACAAACACATACCATTTAATTTATATGAATGAAAATCGTTTTTTATATCGATTCATTCAACACTATGCTATATGGTTTATTCTTGCGTTAGCCGCAGTACTTCGTTTATTTAACATCAACCAAATGGCCTTAACCAACGATGAGTTAAGTGCGCTTTCCAGATGTAATTATCAATCGTTAAAAGATGTAATAAATATTGGTGTGATTGAGCTGGATATGCACCCACCATTGGTTCAAATTTTTGTTTACTACTACACCAAACTGTTCGGACTAAATCCTGTTGTTTATAAATTCCCGTTTATTGCCATAGGTATAGCAACACTATGGATAACATACAAACTCATTACACAATTATTTAATAAACACACTGCTTTATTGGTAGTGTTGTTTATGGCCACATCTCAGTACTTTTTGGTACATAGCCAAACAGCACGTATGTATGCACCTGGCTTGTTATTTACTTTACTTTTTGTGTCCACACTTTTTAGTACATCAACCCAAAATAAAAAATTTGTGTGGGCTGCCGTGTATTTATTTTTGGTAGCCAACACACACTACATGGCACTTGTAACTTGTGCGTTTGCAGGTATTATTTATTTGGCAGTGTACAAACAAGAAATTAAAAAATGGTTGTTCAGTTTTGGTGCTGCTGCTGCTTTGTTTGCATTAGAATTTCCGTTGTTGTTACCACAATTTCAGCAAGGCGGTTTAAGTTGGTTAGGTGTGCCCGATAAAAATTACATTTATTACTATTTGCAATACGTAACTCAATACAGTACACCAATTTTATGGTTTATTTTTTTAGGGTTGATTGCAGGAATAATATCCGTATTGATTAAAAAAGATAGCAATCAAAAGGCATTTATTTTTTCAATGTTGGTATTTATAACCTCATTTGCTTTCCCTTATTTTTACTCGCAGTGGCGTGCGCCTATCATGCAATATTCTGTATTACTTTTTGGTGTTGTATTTATATTAGCCGCGGCATTTTATGTTTACAGTAAATTACATCAAACTTTGTTTACAGTGGTTTTTATTGGGTTGATGTTGATGAATACTTATGCGTTAATCAATACACGCAAACATTACCAAGTATTTTATCATCAGGCATACAAAGCATCTGTAATGGCCATGAAACCATACATGCAAAAAGGAACAACAACCTTTTTAGCCGGTAACCGTATGTATTATTTTGATTATTATTTAAACCGTGAAAACATGCTTCCCAATGTGGTATCAGCAAAAATTGATACAATGGGTTATGCCTACTTTTACAACTGGTTATTACAACATCAACCCGATACTTTAATCATTTCTCATGGTGGTGCAATTCCTTACGAATACGCAAGCATTGCTTCTTTATTTTACAAAAACAAATTGTTTGAGGAATACCAATCTTTGAGTGAAACATTTGTGTTTACAAAGAGAAAACAAAAGGTTTTTCCTGATTCATTTTCAGTTATGATTTCAGCTGAAAACAAACGCACAAACGAAAATACTTTTGAATTTAATAACACACACAAAGTAGTTGAATTAGAAGTTTGGAGTTGGATAAATACTACAGACTCATTAACCAATCCAATTTTAGAAGTTACTTTACTTGATAACAACAACCAGGCATTATATTATGGCACAACCAGCTTAGATAAATTCAAAAACACATCAAACCTAACCGCTCCTATTATATTACGTCCGCGTATTGAGTTACCCGAAAACACCTCATCAAAACTAGTGGTTAAAGCAGCCATTCTTAATGAAGGCAAACAAACTTTTATGTGCACGCCATTAAATATCAGTGCTAAAAAAGGAAACGGTATTATTTATAGCACACTTGCTCCGGTGTTGGAGTAAATACTACTTTAGCTTTTCGTTTTCTTTGTGCCTGTTGGCATCACGTTTAGTTTTCTTATCTAAATTTTTTTGTAAAGCAGCAGTTAAATCTATTCCGGTTTGATTGGCCAAACAAATCAACACAAATAATACATCAGCCATTTCATCGGCCAAATCAACCTCTTTATCGCTGGGTTTAAAACTTTGCTCACCGTACCTGCGCGCCATTATACGGGCAACTTCGCCTACTTCTTCCATCAGCATGGCCGTATTGGTTAACTCGTTAAAATAACGAACTCCGGTTGTTTTAATCCATTCGTCAACTATTTTTTGTGCATCTTGTATGGTCATTGTATTAAAAAGTGTCTAAATTCAGATTACAAGTGTATTTAAAAGTATTCACTTTGGTTTACATAGCAATTTGGGCAAAATATAAACAGCTATAAACCAGTGTGTTAAAAACAAATATTCCTTATTAAATCGCTTTGGCACTGTTTTTATTAATATAGCTGTACAATACTTTTTTTCATTGATAAAATCAAAAAAGCCGGCAGTGATATTGATTACCACTGCCGGCTTATTTTTTATGATTTTTACCACTCAACAAGCTAGATAACGGATGACCAAGTATGGCTATCCACCTGTTAATTAACATCCTGATTACAAGCACCAACTAATAAAATAGTATAATTT
>CAZRVA010000100.1:7135-10299 GCA_964603255.1 uncultured Chitinophaga sp. | reverse complement strand
TACGTAAAATCATCATAGGCCGTATGGAGTCCTTCAAACATGGTTCAACATTCATTCATGAACTTATTTAATATTGAATCCATGAAACCTAATTTAATAACTTATCAATGCTTTACTCATTTAACAAACGCGCTGTTTGCAGCAAACTGTAGGTTTGCTGACATACATTAAAATCCAAATTCCATTTATATTTGAAAACCATCAACACAACTAACAACATTTAACATGGCAGGAAATACTTACGGACAACTTTTTCGCATCACCACTTTTGGTGAAAGTCATGGACCTGCTTT
This sequence comes from uncultured Chitinophaga sp., assembly GCA_964603255.1. GTDB lineage: Bacteria > Bacteroidota > Bacteroidia > UKL13-3 > UKL13-3 > UBA6183. The sequence goes on along the minus strand of CAZRVA010000100.1, from coordinate 10,006 downwards.
AGGTGTTGTGATTGATGGTTGCCCAAGCAATTTAGTGGTGGATGTTGATTTTATTCAAGCCGAATTAAACAGGCGTAAACCCGGACAAAGTGCAATAACCACATCACGCAAAGAAGATGAATCGTTTGAGATTTTATCTGGTGTGTTTGAGGGTAAAACTACCGGGGCTCCTATTTGTATGATGGTGCGCAATAACGATCAACGCAGTCAGGATTATTCGCATTTAAAAGACGTGTTTCGTCCATCTCATGCCGACTATACCTATCAAACCAAATACGGCATACGCGATTACCGTGGCGGTGGAAGATCATCGGCCCGAGAAACCGTTGCGCGTGTTTTAGCAGGTGCCATTGCCAAATTATTTTTAGCACAACAAGGCATACAAATCAATGCTTATGTTAGCCAGGTTGGACCTGTTAAACTAGAAACCATCCCTGAACAAATTGATGTTTCAACCATTGAAAAAAGTTTGGTGCGTTGCCCTGATGAACACACCTCAAACCAAATGATTGAACTGATTACCGAAACGGGTAAAAAAGGCGATAGTGTTGGCGGTGCAATTACTTGTATGGTTAAAAATGTACCAGCAGGACTAGGCGAACCTGTATTTGATAAATTACATGCCGAATTAGGAAAAGCCATGTTAAGTATTAACGCTTGCAAAGGTTTTGAAATAGGCAGTGGTTTTGATGCGGCACAATCTTTTGGCAGTGCGCATAACGATGAATTTTATGTAAAGGATAACAACATTCATACCCGAACCAATAATAGTGGTGGTGTGCAAGGTGGTATAAGTAATGGTGAGTTGGTATATTTCCGTTGCGCATTTAAACCTGTGGCCACCATTAGAAGCGAACAACAAACGGTATCAAGCCAAGGTGATGAAGTTACATTGGCCGCAACCGGCCGCCACGATCCATGTGTGGTGCCACGTGCAGTACCCATTGTAGAAGCCATGGCAGCATTGGTTTTAGCAGATTTTGTATTGCGTAATCAGGCGGTGAGATAAGTTTTAATAAGTTATTGCTTACCATTAATTTGTCTTTTAACAAACACCATATTGTTGGCATCATTGATAAATAACTTAAGGGTATCTTTTGTAAATTGAACCTGATACAAGTCTATTAAACTGTCGTTGTCCATCCATCTAAATGCTAATGATTTATTTGCTTGATCATATTCATAGTATTTATCATTAAACGACTTATTTAAGCCTTGTTGTTCTTCCAACATTCCAAATGGCATAAAGTATATTCTATGTCCCTCACCAAATACCATGGAGTCGTTACGAACGCTGTATACCTTTGTCCATTCATAAGGCTGTTTATTAAACCAATCTCCTGTTAATTCATTAGAGTCGCTTTTATAGTCAATCAGCTGTTTGTAGCCCAAAAACACAAGTAAAACAGTTGCAATTACTCCAACAATAATTTCAATTGATTGTAATTGGCACTTAAACTCAAATGGAAAAATCAACTTAACAATAGACCTAATTTTATCATAATCAAAAATTAATACAGTAAGGTTTAAAGCCAGTAACACCGATGAAATCACTTGCGTTTCCGTCCACAATTGTAATGCAAAATTTATTAGGGTAACACTCAATGTTAACGGAAGCAGAAAGATTGCCCCAACAAATGCTGTTCGTCTGAACAACAAAAAAAATGCAGGCACAAACTCAAGTATTCCTAATAAGGATTGAAACCATGGCGAAAATCCTAAAAAAGCCCAAGTAATATTTTTTCCGGTCAAACCTTCTAGCGGAGAAAGCCAAACCGAAGTAGGTAGTATTACAAATTGAGTATTCATTATTTTAGTAAAACCATAAAACATCATAGCCAAACCAAGCAAATACCTAACTAAAAAATAGGGCAATGTGCGACTGAATAATAAAAATCTGAAACTTTTATTTGAGTGCTGTTCTTTAATCATAGACAAGTGTTTAGGTTGAAATAAAAATCAATATACAAAATTTAATTTGTTATAGTGCTTCTTGGTTGCATTCTTATTCAACCCCAAAACAATTCATCCGCCATAAGATAATCTGATAACACATTTTAATCTAGTTTAAAACACTGAACACCAAAGGATATACTGTAAAAATTTGGTAAGCATACCACTCTAGTGCCACCATTTATTCAATAAATAGCTCTATCTTGCAGATTGAACTACACCAAAAAGTCGATTCTAATTATTAAATGAAAAAATTCTTTTTAGCAAGCATCCTATCCCTAGCCCTGATAAACTCGCAAGCACAAGAAATTATTCCTTGTGGTACCGATCAAATTCATTACCAAATGAAACAAGCCAATCCTTTGTTGGCCATTGAAGAAGAAAGAGGTAATGAAGAAGCACGTAAAATTGCCGAGACCTTATTATCACAAAAAAGTTTTGCCAAACAAGGTAATGTAAAATACATTCCGGTAGTATTTCACGTGATTCATAACGGTGGTTCTGAGAACATCACCCAAGCACAAATTATGGATCAAATGCGCATTTTAAACGAAGACTTCCGCAAAAAAGCCGGAACCAACGGAGATAAGAGTACCAACCCAAATGCAACCGATATGGAGTTTGAATTTAGGTTAGCTCAAGTTGACCCCAATGGCAATCGCACCGATGGTATTAACCGTATACAAAGTACTGCTACCAACGATGCATACGATAACGTAAAATCATTGAGCAGATGGCCGAGTACTAAATACCTGAACATTTGGGTGGTAAAATCTATTACAATTCCTAATCAAGGTACAGGAGGAACCGTTCTAGGATATGCTCAGTTTCCATCATATATGTCGTTTGCATCTAGCCTAGATGGTATCGTTATACGTGCTGATTATGTGGGTAGCATTCAATCAGGTAACTCAAGCC
>CAZRVA010000100.1:0-7035 GCA_964603255.1 uncultured Chitinophaga sp. | reverse complement strand
GGTATCGTTATACGTGCTGATTATGTGGGTAGCATTCAATCAGGTAACTCAAGCCACATGGGCCGTACCCTAACCCATGAGGTTGGGCATTGGGTAGGTTTATATCATCCATTTCAAGATGGTTGTACCGGACAAACTGCTTCAAACTGCGCCTCAGCAGGCGATCGTGTTTGTGATACACCACCTGTAGCAGAAGCTAATTTTGGTTCTGTATGTGACGCAACTTTAAATTCATGCACAGGCGATAACCCGGATTTACCGGATATGATCACCAACTACATGGATTATTTGGATGGTAAATGTGCTAACACTTACACACTAGGACAAAAGGCAAGAGCTGTTGCTCAAATGAGTTTATACAGAAGTGCCATTTATGCTGATGCTAATTTAGCCGCAGCAGGAATTTTACCTGACGGTAATTATGCTAATGTTAACCCATCGGCCGTAAAAGCACCATACAGCTATGGTTTTGAGGATGGCAATCCAACTGCAGCAGGATGGCGCATTCAAAATTTACAAAACGGTACAAACGGATGGAAAGTTGATAACGTAGGTTACAACAGCGGCAAAAGCATGGCATTCCGTAATTTTAACTTAACTGCTATTACCCACTCGCGTGATGAGTTTAGCTCTCCTTTTATTGATTTGAGTACTTTAGCCAATCCGGTATTAAAAGTAAACGTAGCCAGAGCGCGTAAAAACTCAGGCGACTTTCTAGAGATTGGTATCAGTGGTGATTTTGGCAGAACAGAAAACATCATATACTCGGCAGCGGCAACTCAAAGTATGCCAACAACCGAGTTAGTACCAACAGAAACTTCTCAATGGACTACCTTAACTTTTGATTTAACACCCTACCGCAACATGACCAACGCGCGTATTCGTTTTGAGTTGAGAAATTTAAGAGGTAATAATACTTTTATTGATGATTTCAGCATCACTGCATCAACAGGTATTTTGGATAACTTAAAGCAAGAAATGGCATTTAATGTATATCCAAACCCAACAGAAGGAAATGCTTTTGCACAGTTTGAGTTAAAACAAACGCAAAACATTGAAATTAATATTTGTGATGTTACAGGTAAAAAAATAAATACCATACAACAAGGCCAAATGCCAGCAGGTATGCACAGCTTAACCATAAACCGTGGTGAGCTAAAACCGGGTATTTACCTAATAAATGTTACCACACAAAATGGAACATTTGCACACAAACTTGTTGTAAACTAAAAAAAATTGTAACGTGCGAATCAAAACAGTGAGCTTTAACTCACTGTTTTTTGTTTTTATATAAGTTAGTAATATTGCCGTATGACAAAGAACCTTGTGATAGTTGAGTCGCCTGCAAAGGCAAAAACCATAGAAAAATTTTTAGGTAAAGACTTTACCGTAAAAAGTTGCTATGGGCATATACGTGATTTGGCAAAAGGTGACGAAGCCATTAGAATAGATAAGAATTTCGAACCACAATACGAAGTACCTGCCGAGAAAAAAGCAGTAGTAAGCGAATTAAAAAAATTAGCCGCGCAAAGTGAAATGGTTTGGTTAGCATCCGATGAGGACCGTGAGGGTGAGGCCATATCTTGGCACTTAAGCGAAGTACTAAAACTAACACCTGCTAATACCAAGCGCATTGTTTTTCATGAAATTACCAAGCCTGCAATTTTAAAAGCTATAGAAAATCCGCGTGGTATAGATTACAACTTGGTAAACGCACAACAAGCGCGCAGGGTGTTGGATAGATTGGTAGGTTTTGAGCTTTCGCCTGTGTTATGGAAAAAAATTAAAGGTAATTTAAGTGCCGGTCGTGTACAATCGGTTGCTGTAAAATTAATTGTAGAACGCGAGCGTGAAATCAGCAACTTTAGCCATACATCAGCCTATAAAATTGTGGCCCGATTTAATGTAGGTGGCAAACAAATGGATGCCGAGTTATCAAAACGATTTGAGAAAGAAGCAGATGCTATGGCTTTTCTTCAAAAATGTGTTGATGCCAATTTTACCATCAATAATTTAGAAGTTAAACCTGCTGAAAAATCTCCTGCTCCGCCATTTACTACATCAACCCTACAACAAGAAGCGAGTAGAAAATTAGGTTACGGTGTAAGTACCACCATGAGCATTGCACAAAAATTGTACGAGCATGGATTGATTACTTATATGCGTACCGATAGTGTTAACCTTAGCGAAATGGCCATTGGTGCAGCAAAAGATTATATTACCAAAAACTTTGGTGCACAGTACAGCAATCCTAAACGTTACACAACAAAAAATGATAGCGCACAAGAAGCGCACGAGGCCATTCGTCCTACCTATTTTGAAAACGTAGATATTGATGGTACTCCACAAGAAAAAAGACTTTACGATTTAATTTATAAACGTGCCATTGCCTCACAAATGAGCAAAGCACAAATTGAAAGAACTGTTGCGCAAATTGGCATCAGCACATTACCTGATACCTTAACAGCAACTGGTGAAGTGTTAAAGTTTGATGGTTTCTTAAAAGTGTACTTAGAAAGTACTGATGATGAAACCGAAAACGAAAACAGCAAGATGCTTCCTCCTTTAAAAGTAGGTGAGCAACTTACTTTATTAAACATGGATGCGGCAGAGAAATTTACACGTCCTGCGCCACGTTATACCGAAGCTTCATTGGTAAAAAAACTAGAAGAGTTGGGTATAGGTCGACCATCTACTTACGCACCAACCATCAGTACCATACAAAAACGTGGGTATGTGGTTAAAGAAGATCGTGATGGGAAAGACCGTAATTTTGTTACGTTAACGCTAGAAAAAGGCAGCATTAAACGTGAAGTAAAATCAGAGAAATACGGCAGCGAAAAAGCCAAGTTATTCCCGAGTGATATCGGCATGATTGTAACCGACTTTTTATCAAAACACTTTGATAAAATTATGGATTACAACTTTACGGCTAACGTAGAAAAAGAGTTTGATGAGATTGCCCGCGGTCAAATTCAGTGGAATAAAATGATTGCCGATTTCTACAAACCTTTCCATAACGATGTAGAAAAAACAACAGAAACAGCCGAACGTCAAAGTGGTGAACGCACATTAGGTGTTGATCCTACCACAGGAAAAAATGTATATGCTAAGGTGGGTAAATTTGGTCCTTATGTTCAATTAGGCGAAGGTACCGAAGATGAGAAACCCCAATATGGTAAGCTGTTGCAAAGTCAGCGTATTGATTCTATTAGTTTAGATGAAGCACTTGAGTTGTTTAAATTACCGCGTACTATTGGCGAGTATCAAGGCAAAGAAGTTTCGGTTAATGTGGGCCGATTTGGACCATATGTAAAGTGGGGTGATGAATTTATCTCGTTACCAAAAGGTGAAGAATTAATGGAGGTTGATTTAGCTAAAGCAACAATGGTTATTGAAGCCAAACAAACCGCTGATGCACCTGTAGGAACCTATCAAAACAAACCAATTACTAAAGGTAAAGGCCGTTTCGGACCATTTATTAAATGGAATGAATTGTTTATAAATATACCACGTAATTATAATTTCGATACACTTACCCAACAACAAATGGATGAGTTGATTGAAAAGAAAATGGACAAAGAAGCCAATCGTTTCATACAACAATGGGCTGATGAAAAGATAGCGATAGAAAATGGCAGATGGGGACCATTTATTCGTTTTGGTAAAAAGATGATTAAGATAGCGCGCAAAAAAGATGGTGAAAAATATACTGCCGAAGATCTTGCATCTGTAACTTTAGACGAAGTTAAAAAACTGATTGAAGTTGAAGAACCGGATGCGTTTACCAAAAAGACTGCTGCTAAAAAAGCTGCTGCACCTAAGAAGGTAGCCGCCAAAAAAACGGCAGCGAAAAAAACAGCAGCAAAGAAAACGGCAAAAAAATAGCGCATTATGAATGAAAGAGAAATACACTCTTTAATTGCGTTGCTTGATGATGATGACCAAGAAGTACTGGAACATGTGCGAGGAAGGTTATTATCTTTAGGTAAAGATGCTATTCCCGTATTGGAAAGTGAGTGGAGTAAACTGCAAAACTTAACCCAACAAAATAGGCTTACACAAATTGTTCACCGCATACAATACAGCGAGCTACTAAAGGAATTTAGGGATTGGTACCGCTCTCCCGAACATGATTTGCTAACCGGTATATGCTTAATTGCTCGTTACCGTTATCCTCATTTAAATCCGCAAGACATCATTAACCAAATTGATAAAATACGTTTAGATATTTGGTTAGATATGCACCATGATTTAAGTCCTTACGAAAAGGTACGCATTATAAACAGTGTTGTGTACCACGAGTTAGGATTTAAAGGCAATACCGAAAATTACCACGCACCCGATAACTCGTTTATTAATGTGGTATTGGAAAGCCGCAGGGGTAATCCCATTATGATGGCGGTTATTTATATTTTGTTAGGCCAACGATTACACTTACCTATTTTTGGTGTGAATTTGCCGCAACATTTTGTGTGTGCATACAAGGAAGAAAACAAACAACTGTTGTTAAACGATCCTTTTAATTTAAAAACACAACACGATTATCGTGAGGGAAGGGTCTTGTTTTACATCAATGCATTTAACAATGGTGCGGTGTTTAGCAAAGCCAATTTAGAGCAGTTTTTACGTCAGATTAAAATAGAACCTCAACCCGATTATTTTGAAGCTTGCGGTAACTTATCTATCGTAAAACGTATACTGAGAAACTTGGTAGTTGCTTACGAAAAACAACAAGACACAGAAAAAGCCGATGATGTAAAAGAATTGTTGTTAGCCGTTGGCGAAACTTACTTCAGTTACAACGAAGAAGCACCACCTGAAGAAGAGGAAGAATAGGAATATTTGGGGGGAGGAATGGTTTGTTGGTTGGGGTTGATGGTTTGATGTTTGTTGTTGAGATGCTCTTTTTTGGTTATGAATAAAAGCATGATGTTAAGATAATCATCACTTTATTATTCAGCGTTCATCATTCGATATTATCTCAGCTGAACTCCGTTTCGAATTTTGTATTTAGAATTTAGAATTTTCTTCCCAAGACATCCATCTCTAATCTTCCTTCAAAGGAAGACGCTAGATTTATTTTCAAAAACAGTTTCATGTTCATGAATTAATCTTCACACAATGCAACAGATGCTTCGGTCTGCACTAATAGTCTGCGTATTCTCTTTTGCCGCAGGGTTTCACAGATGGTTTAGAGATAAAAGTCTACCGCTTCTGAGGTAAGAGAGTTTGCTTCGCAAATATTTTATGAAAGTCAATCACTGATTTTAAGTTAAATCCTCCCCAATGCCGGAGGCGTTGCAAAGTCTGCACCAATGGTCTGCATTAAAAAATTGATGGATCGTATTATTGTATAAAAGCATGATGTTACGATAAACATCACTTCATTATTCAGCGTTCAGCGTTCATGATTCAATATTCGCTACGCTGAACTCCGTTTCGAATTTCGAATTTCGTATTCTCCCTTATACTTCCTTCAGATGCGTTACCGGAATTTTAAGCAGCATGTGTGCGCCTAGTTCTTCAATACTAATGGCAAAGTACTGATTACCATGTTGGGCCATAATCTTTCCATGGTAACCGCGCAATGGACCAGCAATTACTTCTACTTGTTGGTTTAATTTTAAATTGTGGTTGGTGATTTCTATATCAGAGAAATTGGCAAGACTTAATTTAATCGCATCAATAATACTTGTTCTAATAACCGGAACTTCACCACCAATGCGCACAAACTTTACAACACCTTGCGTTTCTAATACAGAAAGTCTTTCTGCTTCAAAATGAATACAAACAAATAGGTACGATTTAAATAAAGGTTCTTCTACTTTTTTCTTGCGGTCGCTCCATTGCTTAATGGTGGTTTGAAGCGGCAAATAAACCTCAATACCTTTTTCAGAAAGTTTCTCCGCTGTTTTTTTTTCAGCTCTTGGGTTAGTGTAGATGGCGTACCATTTTTTTTCGGGGGCGGTCATGGCAGCAAATTAAGAGGTTAAAATTTAAAAACTAAAATACGCAGGAGAAAATTGTGAGGATAAGAAAATAGATCAAACCGCAGCGCTATTTTTAACCACAAGGGACACAAAATATAGCGTTGGGAGAGTTGAACCACAGAGACACAAAGGCACAAAGGAGAGAATGCCTTCGGCATTGTTTTTACCACAGTGAACACAACGAGGGGAACACAAAGATCACTGCGGAGGGAGCCAAGTTACGTGCACAGCGTTTGCCTTCGGCAGTGCGGGGGGCGCGTCCAAACTAAAGTTTCATTTTCTAAATAAAGTTTTGTTTGGTCAAAAAAGTATCAATGGTAAGTGCTGCTCCCCTTCGAGGGGAGCTGTCGTGCAAGGATTTAGCGCTGCCTCGACTGAGGGGTGCGTTTTTTCTTTAATATATTTACCCTCATGAAAACAATACTATAATCAGTTTAATTGATCCGGAGTTGTAAAGTTACTTTTTATATCATCCAATACTTGTTCGAGATGCTCGAATACAAATCTATTTTCAAATCGAATAACCTGTATTCCTTTTGATAACAAATATGCATCACGTAGTTTGTCTTCCTCTATTTGTTTGTTATGAATTTCACCGTCTAATTCAACAGCTAGTGATTCTTCAAAACAGAAGAAATCCACTATGTAGTTATCAATACTATGTTGTCGCCTAAATTTCCGCCCTTCTAACTGAGACTTTTTAAGGTAATTCCATAAAAATGCCTCCGCTGGAGTTGACTTATTTCTGAGCGATTTTCGGTATTGTTTTAAATAAGATTTATTATGGCTTGCATCCATTCAAAACAAATTTATTAATTACTAAATGTTTAATAGATAAAAATATTATACAAAATGAAAATTGGAATGTAGTTTTTTAGAATCTACCACCCCGGCCTGCGGCCACCCCTCCTGCTAGGCGGGGAACGCATCCCAACTAAAATTTTACTTACAAAATAAAGTTTTGTTTGGTCAAAAAAGTATCAATGGTAAGTGCTGCTCCCCTTCGAGGGGAGCTGTCGTGCAGGGATTTAGCGCTGCCTCG
>CAZRVA010000099.1:0-10314 GCA_964603255.1 uncultured Chitinophaga sp. | reverse complement strand
TTGACGATCCATTATAATTACTTACCGTATTGTTTTGTATAATTAAGCCTACATCGTTGTAACCTGCTGTTGCGTGGCCGGTTGCATGTATGGGTTCGTAAGCGTTGCTAACCGTGTTGTTATCAATCAATATATTTTCGTGTATACCTGCTGTGTTAGTTATGCTTAAATTAGAATTTGAACTTGGTGTATGGTTATGAATATAAAAACCACAGGTGGATGTGTTGGCCTTATTTAAAGTTACACTACAGTTTTTTATGGTTATGTTTTTAGCCCCGTTTGTTGCACTACTTTTCAAAATGGCATAACCCCACTCCATTTGTGCAGTACTGTTTGTGTTTGATGCGTTTTCTTGTACATCAATTCCATCAAAAGTGATGTAATCGCCACCTGAAATTACGATAATTCCATCTAATATGCCCGTTCCGGTAGCAGCGGTTATTTTTGGATTGGCACCTGCACCGCTTTTTCTAAATACAATAGAAGAACCTGCCACTCCTGTTGCGGTAATTAAACCGGCTGTGGGCGATGCAAAAGTTTCGGTATGATTGGCACTTACATCAAAAGTAACATACTTACCAGCTAACGCATTTGTATTTAAATAAGCAATTGCCGCAGCAATGGTGCTGTAATCTTTACCCGCCCCTACAGTAAACTCTGTAAATGGCATGCCATCAAACTCTACAGCTCCTATGTCGGGTAATGTTCCACCACCATTTAATTGGCCAACTTTAGGGTACGTTTTACGAATATCAACGGTATTAAAATCATCATCAATACCAATAATTTTTTGCCCACGGCTTTCAACAATTGTTGGTATCGATGTGTCTATTTTTAAATAATCATTATCGCTACTGGTGGTGCTTATAAAATTTACCAAATCACTCACGCTTTTTTGATCGCGTGTTGTTAAAAAACTCTTTAATGCATCTATCGTTTCTAGGTTATTTGCACCTACAGTAAACAATAAATTGGTTGCAGAGGGTGTGCCTGCATAAAACAGATTATTATTGCTATTTGCATTGTAATTTACAATAGAACCTGTTAACCTTATAGCCGCTGTTATACCATGGGTAGATGTATTATATAGTATGTTATTTCTTAAGTCAAGCGAACTCCCAGATACAATTGCATTACTGCCAAAACCATCACCACCGCTGCTACAATCTAAGAAAATGGTATTATTAAAAATTTTAGAGTTTGAATTTGTTTGTATGCCGCAAACGGCCAAATTTGTTGCCCCATTTGGTGCATATATCCTTGAAATTTTATTGTTGTAAATACTATCAGAACCATAGTTTATTAACATTCCATTGCCATGATATAAACTAGCTGTGTAAACAATACTATCAATTATATTATTTGCTAATACTAAGTTAGTGTTATAAAAAGTTGTTATAGCACCGTAATTAATGGCGTTTCCTGTTAGTTTATATAAAACATTTTCGGTGATTGTTGAATTGTTGCATTGCCAAATTCTCATCCCGGCATAAGCTGTTGCATTCTCAAGTCTATTGCCTTTTATAGCAGAAAATGTTTGATAGTTTTGGTGTATGCCATAACTAGTGAATGCCTGAATATGATTGCCAATTAACTGCAACCAAGTATCAAAAATGCCACTTGTATTGCTATTAGCTGTTATACCCTCGGTTACGTTTTTGATAGTGTTGTTTAAAATAACAATATTGGTATGTCTACCAGCAGTATCTGTAATAGTTAGGCCGCTATTGCTAGTGGCTAAATGATTAGCGATATAAATTCCTGAACCTGATTTTAAAGTAATGTTACAGTTTTTAATGGTAGTGCTCTTTGCACCATCTGTTGCGCTGCCCTTAAGTATGGCATAACCACTTTCCATTAATGAGTTGGTAGATGCGTTTGATGTCTTTTCTTGCACATCAATGGCATCAATTGTTATAAAGTCGCCACCGGCAATGGTAATAATACCATCAATATTGCTAACACCTGTGGCTGCTGTGATTAATGGATTAGCACCAGTTCCTATTTTTTGAAATATAATTGGGTTTATTAATGTGCCCGTGGCGGTTATTAAACCGGCTGAAGGCGATGCAAATGTTTCTGTGTGGCCGGCATCAACATTAAAAACAACTCCACCGCTACCTACACCATTGGCATTTAGGTCGGCAATAGCAGCTGCAATATTGCTGTAGTTTTTACCGGTACCTACTGTTTTAATACCACTAAGCTGTGCGTTTGAATACAATGTTGAAGTTGAAAAAGCCAATAAAAAAAGAGCTTTAAGAAGCAGGAGCTTGTTTAACTTAATTGTTGCTAAAGTAGCGTTAAATAGATTTCTAAATTGTGTGTTAACCTTTGCAGTAACGTAGTGTAACATGTTATGAGATTTTTAAAAACAGCTTAAAGTTATTAGCTGTAAGTATATAAACCATACAAGGTTTACAAGTGTGGTTACATAGTTGATGTAGCCTACCTGAAAGTTGATGACCAGAAATGACCATAATGCCAAAAAACGCCTCTGTTGTTATAACAGTTGTTTTTATTATCTAGTCTAAATCAAATAACAACACGAATGAGAAATAAGTAATGGTCCCATTTCGTTTTACAGCATTGTACTAAACTTATTTTTTATTGGTACACACCACTGTTAAATTTATAATTATTGGCATAAATCATCAATTTTATAGGTGTTATTTTACAATGATAATGGCCTTGTATGAGGTAAATGATTTGGCCAGTCACGGCCTATGCGGCTAAACCGGAGCTGCTGTTCAGATGCATCAAACAACAGCAATAAAAAGATGTACAACAGGGCATGCTGTAATTTCATACTTTGGGTAGCGGGTATTCAATAATACATATTTTTATCATCCACAAAAAAAACCCGCACCAAACAACTTGATGCGGGCAAAGGGTTATAACTAAACACAAGATAACTATTCCCTTATTTCTTCAAGCTTTTGTTGTGCTATAGATGACTTGTACGCATGGTAAAAAAATGTTGGTAAGTAAGCAAATACCAACAATAAAAAACCAATAAGTGTAATCATGTTTGCACCCGGCCAATGAAGTCCTTTAAACATGCTGCCTACCGAAATAAAAAGTGCAGTGAGGCAACCTGCATAAAACCTAAGTAAATCGTTGCGTTTGATTTGGGTTTTGTTTACATACCTATTGGCCACAATAATTATGCAGCACAAAAACAAAAAAGCGTAACCCACAAAACTAACTGCAATTGCACCCAGCCAATGCAAAATACGAAACAGAAAACCACTTGCAATAAACATAGCCGATAAAAATCCGGTTAAATACATCATCTTTTTCATTTGAATTTGTTTATTAAAATTTAACATAAAAAAAAGCTCATTTTCAATTTCTACTAAACCATTTGGACTAATAGATTTCCATGCGGTTTGATAGGCATCTTCGAAAGAAGCACCCTTGTCCATTTCTACCTCCACCACACAACAATAATGGTCTAACATATCGGCTACAAGTTGCGGATTGGTTAAGCCCGATTGCTTGATACGTTGTTCGATAACAAGCACATGTGTTTTGTTAAATACTACCATAACTAAGCGTTTTATTTGAGTTGATGATGAGGTGAATGGTTTCTAAAAAACTAATTAATTCTTTTGATGCCTGAACCGATTCTTGTTTACCTTTTTTGGTTAGCTTGTAATACTTACGTAACCTTCCGCCCACTTCCAGTTGTTCGCTTTCCAATAATCCATCGGCTTCCAGCTTATGCAGTGCCGGGTATAACGAACCCTCTTTAATTAATATTTTACCCTCACTCAGTTCTTTAATATGTTGGGTTATTTCGTACCCATACATTTTTTTATGCTCGGTAAGCAGGTTTAATATAATAGGGCCAAGGGTTCCTTTTAATAATTCTTTTTGTGTAAACGACATATTTAGATTTGTAATGCATCACAAATCTATGTATTAATTTTGAAAAAGCAAATAATCACCAATACTATTACAATCTGACTTTATTAGATACAAAATTCATATAAGATTTTACTAGGAACTCAAAAAAAAGTTTACTAGTAATACCATACTGAGTCCTTATATCTGTGGCATGAATAATTGGTGAACTTGACACAGAACCGAATTGCTTGAGTTTGAAAGTAATTCCCATTGGTGCAGCCGATTCATCATAGTATGTTACATCTGATTTTAAGTACTTCTCATCAAAATTATGCCTCGCATATGCAAGTAAAACTATAACACCCTCCATTTTTCGTCTGAAAAAAGTGCCATCAGAATCAATGATTAAAGCAATTTTAGGACTATTACTTAAGTCAAAAAGTAAACGCATTAATGTATCTTGACCACCACAGATTGTTCCTAATATCTCAAAAACCTCACATACATATAAATAAACAGCATCATGTTCGGAATATCGAAAATACCCTTTAAAGCCTGAAAGATTTCTGCTTTCGAGCTTAACCAGGCTTCTAAGCTGTATTAGATTTAATTTGATTGAAGTTATTAAAATAAACTTCACAAAATCATAGACGTAATTCCCTCGTACAAAATCTTTCTTTGTACTTGGCAACTCTGCAAGTAGTATTTCCAAACTGTTCAGTATACTATCGAAATTGTCATAAATATAAATCTCCTTACTAAAAAACTTATTTATATATCCGTTATAGTCAACATTAACACCATATTTAGTTTTGAAGATATTAAGAATGTTATTTTCATCACAAACTAACACTACATGGTCAAAATCAAACTTATTTCCATCTTTGATTATATCGAAATGTGCCCCGAAAACATTGAATATCCTAAAAATATGTTCCGGATCAATTCGGTCTAAGTCGTCAATAACCAACACTATTTTCTTTTCCGATTTCGCTTTCACTAATGCAATAATTTCACATAGTAATATGGTAATCAAATCTTCTTCACGAATACCAGGTTTCCGATTTCTTCCTCTTAAAAACTCAATAATCTGATCAGGATATGGTTTCGAAGTATTACTTTTAAACTTGCCAAACTTATCCATCAAGTTGGAAATAGTCAACAATCCAAGTCCAATTTTTCCGAGAATTGGATCCACTAAACCAATTGAGGGGGCACCAAACTTCCCGATTTCTTCTTGTTTCGACTGAATAAAAGAAGCTAATACAAGTGAAAGCGGATTTCCATCCTCTATTTCATCTATCTCTGGTCTACCCAACAATTCAAACAAGATATCATACTTTATCAATTCGAATATATCCTCGTTGCTCGCTACCGAATAGTGAACCGGATTTATTTTTATCTTGATGTACTCATCTTCATTCTCTTTGAAAAATTTTTCAATAAAATATGTTTTACCTGAACCAAAAGGACCTGAAAATAAAATCCTTGTATTATTGGGAATTTGAAGGTGCTTTTTAAAGCTAAGCAGCTGACTCGAGATATCAATGTTTAATGACATAATAGGGCTAGATTGAAAAGATGAATACTTAATGACCTGTTGTAAAAAAAGTGCTTCCAATAACAAAAACAGCATCTACCATTATTCCTGAAAAAGCAATAGCTAGATGGTTTACCTTATTTTCGGTCTTCTTGTACAAATCAAAAATCCACCATACAAATGAAACAGCCAACAAGCTTATGGGAATGTAACATAAAACCATTACCAGACTATCTTTTAAGTTGTCGGCTATGATATATGCATTTGTACTGAACAATGCAGCGACAACAACAACAAGCGCATTAGTAACTCCTATGGAAATAAGTAATTTTGATATTAAGAATTTGTTCATGGCTTCATTTCACTATAGTTATTCAATAATACTCTTAATGTCTTGCGCTAGTTTATCAAGGTCCTTCTTAATGATGGTCCAAACTATTTCATAATCAATACCCATATAATCATGCACAATTCGGTTTCTAAAACCTCTAATACGAAACCAGTTGATATAATTATGTGCATCTTTGAAATCTTCAGGTAGTCTATTTGCAGCTTCACCAATAATCTCAAAATTTCTGATTACAGCATCAAGCGTTTTGGAATCGGAAATAAACGCATCAAAATCATGATGATCTTCGGTATAAGATTTAATCTTTTCGATAGAGGAAAGAATATCTGCTAAAAGTATTTTGGGCTCTCTTTTAGACATATGTCAACTCCGATTCAATTTGTTTAAAATAATCAGGTTTTACACCATTTTTTGAAACCAAGTCAACTTTTGTTCCTAATAGTTTTTCAAGCTCATCAGCTAAATCAATAAACTCAATGCCAATGGGATTATTAAAATTTACCAGTATATCTATATCACTATTAGCAGTTTGTTGTCCGCGACCATAACTTCCAAAAATTGCAATATCACTTAAGCCATACTTGGTTACAAGTCGGTCTTTATTGTTTTTAAGTGTTTCTTTTATTTCTAAAAGTGTTGTCATAACACAAATATATAAAATGTAGCTGAATGTATTTTAATAGATAATATAAACTCCAGATTTACCATTATAGACCAATATTTAATATCGTCTTCCTGTAAAACTATCGAAAGTGAAGTAATTAAACATGTTTTATTAAGGTTTTGATTTTTAATAGTCTATCTTCCCTAAATGAGTAAACATCCACAAAAAAAAGAAGACAAAAAGGCTAAACAAGATAAGCCTAAAGTAAAATCTGCCTACAAACAAAGTGACAACATTATTGCTCCAATAAATCCGTTTGCTAAAAAGAAATAGCCAACGTTGCATGATCCATCAAACAAAAACGGCCTAAGCAAAAATTGCTTAGGCCGTTTTTAATGTTATTAAATAATACTACATCCCCAACTCTATCTCGCCTTTATCCTCTGCTTCTTTTAGTGCCAAAATTTGGTCTAATGCAGCCGGAACAACATCACTACAAATAGTTAAAAAGGTTCCTTTACGGGCATTTTTAATAGCAAAATCAATGGCATCTGTTTCACGCTTAAATGAGGTCACTTTTTTATTGGGGTCAACTTCTTTAATACCACGTGTGATTAATTCAATAATTTCATCTTCGGTACGGCCACGTAAATTTTTATCCTGCCTAATTACAATTTCGTTAAACATTTTTGCGGCTTGTCTTCCAAGTGCAATGGTGTCCTCATCTCTTCTGTCGCCAACACCAGCAATTACACCTACATGATAAGCATCTATTTTGCCCAACATTTCACCAATGGCTTCAAAACCCGCTGTATTGTGCGCATAATCAACCATCAACTCAAAGTTTTTAAAGCGGAAAATATTCATACGCCCTGGTGTTTGCACCGGACCCGGAATAAAAGTTTGTAAGGCCACGCGCATATCCTCAACCTTAAAGTTGCGGATAAATCCTGCCAATAAAGTTGGTAATACATTGGCAATATTATAAGTAGCTCTACCACCAAAAGTAAGCGGAATATTTACGGCTTTTTCAACCCTAATTTTCCAGGTGCCTTTGCAAATGGTTACATAACCGTTTTCGTAAATTGCAGCTAAACCTCCTTTACTAATATGTTCTTTTATTAACGGGTTATTTTCGTCCATACTAAAGTATGCAATGTTACATACACACTCTTTAGCCATGCTCACGGTGTATTTATTATCGGCATTTAAAATGGCATAACCACCCGGTAAAACACTTGCCGGCACAACAGCTTTTACACGTGTTAACTGCTCAATGGTATCAATGTCTTGCAAACCTAAATGGTCTTCAGCAATGTTGGTTACAATAGCAATATCGCAATTATGAAAACCTAATCCAGCACGTAAAATACCGCCACGTGCAGTTTCTAAAACAGCAAAATCAACTGCCGGATCTTTTAATACAAACTCGGCACTAACCGGACCGGTACAATCACCACGCATCATTAATTGATTTTGAATATACACGCCATCTGTTGTGGTGTAACCAACTTTATAACCCATGGTTTTTACCATGTGAGCCATTAAACGTGTGGTAGTAGTTTTTCCGTTGGTACCCGTTACTGCAATAATTGGAATACGAGCGCTACTTCCCGGAGGATACAACATATCAATAACAGGTTCGGCTACGTTACGTGGTATACCTTCAGCCGGATCAATATGCATCCTGAAACCCGGTGCTGCATTTACTTCTAAAATTGCACCGCCATTATCTTTAACTGGCTCGGTTAAATTTTCGGCCATGATATCAATACCACAAATATCCAAACCAATAATACGTGCAATACGTTCACACATAAATATATTATCAGGATGAACCATATCTGTTACATCGGTTGCCGTACCTCCTGTGCTTAAGTTTGCTGTTGGCTTCAAAAACAATTCTTCGCCATCAGGTAAAACACTTTCTAAAGTATGATTTGCTTTGGTCAACATGTCCATCGTAAAATCATCCACTTTAATTTGGGTTAATGTTTTTTCGTGACCATAACCTCTGCGTGGGTCTTCGTTGGTTTTATCAATTAACTCCTGAATGGTGCTTTTGCCATCGCCAGTAACAGAAGCAGGTTTACGTATCGCAGCAGCCACAAACTTGTAGTTGATCACCAACACACGGTGGTCTTGCCCGGTTATAAATTTCTCTACAATTACACCACGCGAATATTTTTTGGCAGCTTCTAAACCACGAACGGCATCTTCCCAATTGGTAATGTTTGTTGTTGCCCCTTTGCCATGATTTCCATCAACAGGTTTGGTAACTATTGGGTAACTAATGCGCTCCAAAGCTTCTTTTAAGCCTTCCTCACTGTAAACAATTCTACCACGCGGAACTGGAATTTCTGCAGCTTCCAATAAGTTTTTGGTTTCTTCTTTATCGCAGGCAATATCTACAGCAATGCTACTTGTGGTACTGGCAATGGTAGCTCTTATTCTTTTTTGATTCATGCCGTAACCCAACTGCACCAAAGAGTGTCTGTTTAACCTGATGTAAGGAATGCCGCGAGTAATGGCCTCATCAACAATACAACCTGTACTTGGGCCAAGTCTTTCTTCCTCGCGTATCTCGCGCAGGTTTTGAATATCCTCAGCAAGGTCGTAATCGTTTCCTGCAATAAGTGCCTCTGCAATGCGCACCGATGCTTTTGCTGTGTAAATTCCGGCTTTTTCTTCCATGTAGCTAAACACTACATTGTATACACCTTCTTTACCTGTGCTGCGAGTTCTGCCAAAACCACAAGCCATACCGGCCAATGTTTGTAACTCTAAGGCAATATGCTCAATTACGTGTCCCATCCATGTTCCTTCTTCAACCCGTTTAAAAAAACCACCAGGTGTACCAATAGAACAACGATGAGAATACATGGTAGGAAACAGTTTTTGCAAACGCTCGCCAAATCCTTCTATTTTGTTGGTTGGAGCTTGTTCTAGTTCCTCTAAATCAAGACGCATTTGAATTAATTTATGCCTGCGAATACTCCAGTAATTTGGACCACGCATTACTTTGATGTCAAGAATTTTCATAACAAAATATATAAGGATTGGGATATTTATAATTATATGCAGTTTACACAAAAAACTTGAAATAACTAACGGTATGTTTTAGTGGGCGTAATAAATTTTTCGTTAGAAAATAAAGTTGTGAAACAAGGCTGTGCGTTTATATTTGCCACTTCACTTTTAAATTAACATTGTTTTGGAATTACCTAAAGGAAAGCTGATTTCGGTGGGGGGGGCAGAAGACAAAGGAACTGATTTAGAAAAGGGGTTAATTCAGCGTAACCGCTTAAATTTCTTTGAACTTGGCATCTTAAAACGTTTTATTGATGAGGTTGGTGGTGTTGAAAAACGCATAGAAGTTATTACTACTGCATCTTCTATTCCGGTTGAAGTAGGCGAAAACTACTTGGATGCATTTGGCAAAATAGGATGTAAAAATATTGGCATTATCGACATTAGAAAACGTGAAGATGTTTTTGAGGAGGAGTTTATTAACCGCGTTAAAAATGCAGATGGTATAATGTTTAGCGGTGGCGACCAACTTAGGCTAACTTCTATATTTGGTGGTACCGAAATATACAATGTGCTTCACGATAGGTATTTTAACGAAGAAGATTTTGTAATTGCGGGTACAAGTGCAGGTGCAATGGCTATGAGCAATACCATGATTTATCAAGGAAAAAGTGAGTTAGCACATTTAAAAGGCGAGGTTAAAATTACCACTGGTTTAGCTTTTATGGGTAATGTAATTATCGACTCGCATTTTGATAAACGCGGACGTTTTAACCGCTTGGCGCAAGCTGTAGCAAGTAACCCGCAATGCACAGGTATTGGTTTGGGTGAAGATACAGGTGTAATTGTTACCGGAGGCAATAGCCTTGAAGTAGTAGGCAGTGGTGCTGTGGTTATTGTTGATGGAAGAGACATTCGCCATACCAACATAACTGAAGT
>CAZRVA010000098.1:0-10403 GCA_964603255.1 uncultured Chitinophaga sp. | reverse complement strand
GCCTAAAACCTTAAGAGAGGCAAAAGGTTTAGTTACCAGCGATTACCAAAACTACTTAGAAAAAGAATGGATTAAAGAACTAAAAGCTAAATATCCGGTAACAGTAAATGAAGACACCGTGAAGTCTTTGTTTAAATAGTTTATCCTTTAAAAATATATTTAAAACGGTCGCTTTAATGAATTAAAGCGACCGTTTTTTTCTTGAATTGGTGTTTGTA
Organism: uncultured Chitinophaga sp.; assembly: GCA_964603255.1. Lineage (GTDB taxonomy): Bacteria > Bacteroidota > Bacteroidia > UKL13-3 > UKL13-3 > UBA6183. Next base: position 10,185 of record CAZRVA010000098.1, on the reverse strand, counting down.
TTTGGTACAAAATTGTACTTAATTAGCCGTATGGCAGTCCAAAAACAAAATACTGATGTTTCCATTTTTCTTGATGAGTTAAAACATCCGTTAAGAGCAGAAATTGAAATGGTGCGCAACATCATTTTAAACAGCAATAACCAACTTACAGAAAACATCAAATGGAATGCCCCAAATTATGTTATTAATGGTAACGATCGAGTAACACTAAAAATAAATCCGCCTAAAAACATTTTAATTATTTTACACTGCGGTGCCAAGTCACAAACTACACCTACTAAAAAAATAATAAACCATAACTGTAAGGCCTTAAGTTGGAAAAGTAACGACAGAGCCATCATCACCCTAAACAACAAGCAAGACATCATTACCTACCAAAATGATATTGTGCAAATAGTAAATTTGTGGTTAGATGCAACTAAGGATTTTTAAACCATCTAATTATACTTGAGTAAATGCCGCTGAGTTTTCTTTTTTACCGCAGAGTGAAGGGAGTTTTCGCAGAGGTTTTTAGAGCATAGTCTACCACTTCTGAGGTAAAAGAGTTTGCTTCGCAAAGTTATGCTCACAGAAAACTCAGAATTGCACTGAAGTTTGCTTCGCAAAGTCACAGCCCGTTTGAGCAGGCACAGCGGTAAAATAGGAGTTATAATAATTAACTTCAACAATCCCTTCTCGATACACCCCGATTTGTTATCGGTGCACTCGAAGAGGCTGATACTTTATCAAATCAATTGCTCTATAAAGTAAAAACTTTACCCAATGCCGAAGGCGTTGCGTTGTTATCGTTTTGGTTTGACCACCAGAAGACATTACGTTGTGAACTTTGCGTTTCCGTTGTTATCGCTGTGGTTAAATCCACAATGCCGAAGGCGTTGCGCTGTGAACGTTGTATTACCATAATACATTACGTTGTGTTTCCGTTGTTATCGCTGTGGTTAAATCCACAACACCGAAGGTGTTACTGACAGACGCTCTAGTCTGCATTAATATTCTGCGTTGAATGTTTTTCAATAAAGCTATTTAAAAGCATCAACCGTCTTGGTAAATCATTTATATTTGACGTCTTTATTACGCACCTCATGGAAAACAAAAACTACAGCGTTGTATACAGATTGATGCATTGGGCCATTGCCTTTTGTATGTTGGCATTGTTATTAACCATCTTTTTAAGGTTAACCTGGATGAACAAAAATAATGTTGCCGAAATTATTAAAAACTATTTGGCCACTACCAACCAATCCTTAACCGATGACCAAATGATTTTATTGGCTAAAAAAATAAGAAAACCTATGTGGGATTGGCACATCTACTTTGGTTATGCTTTGGTGGGTTTATACAGTTTACGCTTGGCCCTACCCTTTTTCGGACAAATGAAATTTACCAATCCGTTAAATGCTGGTTTTAGTGCAAAACAAAAATTCCAATACGGAGTGTATGTGGTGTTTTATGTATGTGTGGCTATATCATTAATTACAGGCCTAATAATAGAGCTCGGACCAAAAGATTTAAAAGGCCAAATGGAAGAAATACATGAGCTTTCAATCTATTACCTGCTTGGGTTTATTGTATTGCATTTAGGTGGTGTAATCATGGCCGAACTAACCAACGAACAAGGATTGGTATCAAGGATAATTAGTGGGAAGAATACAAAGTAACAACACAAAAACTTATAATCTAAAGTGTTGCATGGTAACAAACAGCAGCATCGAAACTAGAAGACAAATTTGGCTGGCTCTCTCTGAATTTTATTTGGATATAGAGTTGACAGATGATGACTTGTATCGTATTGCTAAAATTTTTCACCAATCAGGCTTAACAATTGATACAATAAAAGAAATTGACATTTACGAGGTATTTCCTGTTTTACAACCAAACCTTCTGAGCGTTGCAGGTTCATGGGCAGGCTTTGAAAGTGAATGGCTTTTTAAAGAGTGTGAATCCATGTACATCAAAAGACAATCATGGTTTCACAATAATATAACTAAATTTTGGAATAGCATTTTTTACCGGATGAGATTAAATTACTGGAATAAAATTGAGAAATATTACCACAAGTTTAGTTAAACAACAGGTACTTACTTATTCGAAAAACTTCCTGTTTTAATTACAGTTTTGATCAATTATTGGTTGTGCTCTGTTATAGCCTTTGCTTACAGATTGTTTCCAGTATTCACAAGCACCATCTTTATCACCTAGTTGAAACTTACAAAGGCCAATACTGAAATACGCCTCTCCAAATTCAGGATAAAGGCCGATTGCTTTTTCGAAGTCGTTAATTGCCTCTAAACTGTTTTGAAGTATTAACCTTCCAAGTCCTCTATTGTAGTATGCTTCGTAATTTAACGAGTCTAATACGATTGATTGATTTAGTTCATTTATTCCAGATGTGTCTTCCAATTGTACTTTACAAAAACCAAGATTACATAGTATTAATGCATTCTGGGGGGCTTGTTTATTTGCCTTTTCAAGATCAACAAGTGCGCTTTGAAATTGAAGGATTTTTATGTAACAAATACCTCTTCGTGTTAATGCTTGAGTCTCATTAGGAATAACATTCAACAGTGCATTGTAATTATCAATCGCTTCTTGAAATTTCCTTTCAAACTCAAGTGCTTGCCCCTTGTTAATGTACGCTATTACGAAATCACCTTTTCTACCGATAGCTTGATCATATTGCTCAATTGCTTTGCCGTAAAGTTTCATTCTGTATAGGTCATCTCCTTTTTGTAAGTATTCTTCAGGTGTTGTTTGCGAACAAGATGAAAATACCATTAAAACTAAAAGTGCGATTATTGTCAAATATCTTGTCATGATTTAGTTTATTACTTGTTGTCATGATTGTTGGCGTAAAAAAACTCACTAACACATCATGAGTAAAACTATCGATTTGATGGGTAAAAGAATTCTATAAACAAATATCCGTTTTGAAATCGATTATTTTATTTTTAATGAGTTCATTATTTCTTTTGCAGTTGGAGCCCATTCGTTCATGTCCTTTTTGGTACAATTAAATGTACAAAGAAGTAACTTACCGTTCATGTCCGTAAAGAACATTAAATTATAAATATCTGTATCCGCAGCTGGAGTTATTAGTTCTAAATAACCTACTTTTCTACCATTAATTATCCTGACACCACTGTCTTTCCAAGCTGCTGAAGGATAAATTTTTTTAAACGTTTGAACGAAGTTATCTTTATAAGCAGAGATTTGTTGTTGGTTGGCTTGATTTTGAGTGAGGTTTAAACCCACATTTATACCGCCCGACTCGTTTGAATAAACCAATGTTGGCCTTCTGTCTGATGGATACTTCAGTTTCATTAATTCTTCAGACATAATACTAAAGTCCTTTGGTATTTTAAGCTCTACTTTACCCTTTAGTAACAATTTATTTTCTAGATCAATAGTTAAAGTAAATGCAGTTGTTAATACGATGACTAACATAGCAAGTCCAGTTATTTTTATTTTATTCATAGCTTCTGTTTATCTTTAAAAAACGCTTATATCAGCACAAAAACGAATCCCCATTTCTTATGGTAAAACTATAAAAATTTGTTAAAGAAACAAGGTGCAAGAACCGTTCGAATTAAACACACACCTTTTACAACAAATTTCATTTAGTAATAAACTCTCAAATTTTTCAACCTTAAAATTTTAGTTTAAAAATTAACAGGGCTATAAACGCGTTCAAAAGGTTGCTTTATTTTTTAAAAACATAGTTGTGCAAAAGCTACGCATGTTAGTGGCAGGCTTTATCCCTGATGATTAATGATTTCTCCATTTCTGAATTCTACGATTGTAGCTCTCTCGTTTCTATCCTCACCCAAATAAATTATTCTCAAAGTCAAACCATTGAATTGTAGTGGAATTTTCGAACGAAGAATTTCGTCAGCTTCCGTGCGATGTCCCTCAATGTGGTCTTGGTATTTAGCGTTTAGTTCGATTTTTTCAAGCGGTGGTAAGTTATTGATTTTGGGTAAAGTGTCTACATATGTAAAGTGAATATCACCGATGCTTTCAACTCTTATATTGAATGCAGGATAGCTTGAATTATTATAAATGGTAAATTTGAAATTCCAGTCTAAAGCCCAATGTCTGATAGGATTGTTACTAATGACCATTACTTGCCTACCATCGTAATTTTCTGTTGGATTTTTGTTACTATAACCAATGTTGCGTCTACCTCCAAAATTCCAAATCAAATCAGTTTCAAGAAATGGAGAACCTGATTGCTGTACTTTAAATTGTCCATTCAACTTTTGTCGGGATTCTTCTTCTGCAGCCAATTTCCAATTGGACAAAACATCGACTGTGTATTGCTTTTCGTCTTTGTCAATCAACATTGCGCAGTTACTACAAAGCCATATTCCATTGTCAATTTGGCTTCTTTGGTCTGAAGATATTGTAGAATCATATCTGGGCCCTCCGGCCGAGGCTGCGGTTATATGTGCTGCAATTCCAATTGACGTGGACTTAGTTGCTATTTCGTTAGATCCGATTGTTAATTGCCTACAGGCTGGGTTTGAGCATAAGTATCCAACTCTTTTTGCTAAAATGTCTGTTGTTGGTTTTGAGAAATTGTCTCTGTTATTTGCCATTATAATGCTTTATTAAGTTTGCCACCACCATTCAAATATATCCCATACCAAACCCACAAACAACATCACACAAACAATATTTTTAAAGCAGCACTAAACTGCTGTAAAGCTTCATTAATATTGACTAAACTCCATATTTCATTATCCAAATTACCCGTGTATACACGGATTATTTCGTAAGCATTCGGTTAAGCTATTGTTAGCCAAACCGCACCACCGCAACTTTGCCTCGTTGATTTTCAACAAAACAATTCTGCCTGCTTTAAACGTAGCAGGTAATTTTAAAAACCATTAATTATTTAACAGGTATGAACAACCTAAAAAACAGTGTGCGCCTAATTGGCCACTTGGGTCAAAACCCGGAAGTAAAAGATTTAAGCAACGGTAAAAAATTGGCTAAATTCTCTATGGCCATTAACGAAAGTTACAAGAACGATGCCGGTGAACGTGTAACCGACACACAATGGCACAACATTACCGCATGGGGTAAACAAGCCGAACTGGTAAGTAAACTGCTTAAAAAAGGTAGCGAAGTGGCCATTGAAGGAAAACTAACCAACAATACCTACACCGATAAAGAAGGCGTAAAACGATACAGCACCGAAATTGTGTTGAATGAGTTTACCATGGTGGGTGGTAAGAAAGAGTAATAGGTGCACTAAAAACTGTCTGCCGGTTAAGGGTTTGCCGGCAGCAGTTTTGTTTTAAAAACCCACATGCTGTATTGCTATGTAAACCATTAAACAACCTATTTGTATAGCCATTTAAAAACAAACGCGGCCGCACCTTTGGTGCGGCCGCGTCTTTATTACTAAATAAAGTTGCTTACAATTTTGGTGGTGCTAACGATTGTACATTTAATCCAATACCCAACGATGCCACGCTGTAATTAGCCAAAGTGTAATCGGCATGTAGGGTAAACAATGCAAACTTTAAACGGAAGCCCGCTGTAGCCCTAAATCCATCTAATTTACCTTCAATTTTTACCGGATCTTTTAACTCGCGTACTACTTTTGGTTTTGATGTTGGATCAAAAGGATTGTAGTTTGGATTATAATCAGTTACAGGATACTCGCCTTTCATGGCCAATTCTGTGGTTGAACCCTGATAACCCAAACCTAAGTATGGAGTAAAGAAGGCCAGCTTTTTTGAAACCAATACATTAAATGTATAAGCTGATGAGGTAAACTCTGCAGATTGTTTGTATGTTTTATTGGGGTTTGGATTATCAATTGAAGCACTTGGCGCATCACCTTTTATTTCAGTTAACTCGGCACTTGCATCAACCTTAGTGTAACCTCCCATTACCGATAAATCAAATGGCAATTCTTTCATACCGGGTATCCACTGTTTTACATCATGCTTAACACCAAAACCAATCATTCCTATTTCAAAACCTCCGGTTTTAAAAGTTGGTAAAAAACGTACAGAAACCTCAGTACCCAAACCAACACCAACAGAAAACTGTGCGTTAGGCAGCGGCAAAAAATTAACACCTATACCTTCTGGTAACTTAAATGATGTTAACATCGAATCTTGGGTTGCTCCTGGGTATCTGGCAAACATACCCAATTCAGGATTATTTGTACTTGAGTTGTTACCGAAAAATGTTTGAGAAACATTTTTACCATTTATTACCCTGGTATTCGCACTTAATCCTAATGTTGTAACATCAAAAGTTTTGTCGCTAGCAGGTGCCATCGCCCCATTAAAACAAACGTTAATGGAAAAGCCTCCTAAACCATGAACCTTTGCCGTATTAAACCATCCTGCATTCATGTCGGCTCCAAAGGATTTTAACATGGGCGATGCATATGCATTCAACACCTTACTTCCATCGCTGGCTCCGGCTCTTAAAAACTCCGACATTTGCTCTTGTGCAAAAGCTGAGGTTGATAGCAAACCTATTGTGGTAACAAGTTTAATTTTTGTGATAACACTTTTCATATGATCAGATTATTAGGTGTTCAAAAATGATATAGTTTATAAAAAAAACCTAACGTTTTATCTAAATACGCTATTTTACGTATAATATTGAAGTAAAGATAAACATATGGTAAGCAAAACCAAACTTAGCAATCGTGTCACTTCATCGGCAGTAATTGCATTTTCGGTAATCATTTCGGCATGTATTGTGGCCTTTACTTGGCACAATAACATCAAATCGCAACAAACCATTGCTGTTACAGGTTCGGCCAAACGCGATATTGTGTCTGATATTGGTATTTTACGTGGTGCTATTCAAATTAACAGCATCAACCCTAGTGATGGTTATGCCCAACTTAAAAACCAAATGCCTGTTGTATTAAATTATTTAAATGCTGCTGGAATCAAAAAAGAACAAATTGAAGTTTTCCCTATTACATCATACGCTAATTATGAATATACACCTCAGGGCATGCAAACCGGACGTATACTTGGTTACACGCAATCTCAGCGTTTTCAGTTAAAGTTAGATGATGTGCAAAAAACAAAAACATTATCACTACAAATTACTGATTTGTTAAACCAAGGTATTGCCCTGCAAATGGATGCTCCGGAATATTACTACAGTGGTTTGGCCGATTTAAAAATACAAATACAAGCTGATGCCGCAAAAGATGCACAAACACGTGCCATGCGTATTGCCGAATCAACTAATCAAAATTTAGGTGCCATGCGGGGCGCTAAAATGGGTGTGCTACAAATTACCCCTAAAAACAGCAACATTATTGGCGATTATGGCATAAACGATGTGAGCTCTATAGAAAAAGAAATTACCGCTGTGGTGCATGCAAATTTTGAAATTGATTAAACGTTTTGGGGTTGAATAGAACACTATTTTTTCTGAGCTTTTGTATTGTTGGATTAACTGTATTTGGTCAGCAGCAAAAGCAATTGCTAAAACAACAAAAAGATTCCGTAACGATTACTGTTGGTGGAGGGATTGATTTGTATTATGGTCAACACTCTTCGCAAAAAACTGATATACCCTATTATGTTACACACGCCAAACACAACCAAATTAATTTAAACTTAGCTTACCTCGATTTTAAAATTAATTACCAGAACTTTCGAGCAAACATTGTTCCTGCAATAGGCACTTATATGTTAGCGAATTATGCTGCAGAGCATCCAACTGCGCAACGTTTAGTTCTGGCAAACGTGGGCTACCAAATTAATAAAGAAAGAAATATTTGGGTTGATGTCGGTATTTTAAACGCTCCTTACACTTTAGAAAATCCTTTTTCTAAAGACCAATTAATGTACACGCGTTCATTGGCATCAGAATACAGTCCTTACTTTATTACAGGCGGCCGATTAACTGCTCCGCTCAACAACAAAACTACCTTTTATGGTTATGTAATTAACGGCTGGCAACAGGTAAGAGATGTAAATAAATCACTAAGTGTAGGTGCAACATTAGAGCACAAACTTGATAGTATAAATACATTTATTTGGACCCTTTATGCGGGTGATGAGCAATCAAACATCAACCCTAATTTTAACATGCGTTATTATACCGATGTGCAATGGTTATGTAATTACAACAAATGGAATTTAGGTGCGGTTGCTTCATTAGGTTTACAACAAAAATCAGACAGTACGAACAAAAACAATAATCATTTTTGGTGGCAAACAACAGCTATTGCCAGGTACAACTTTACAACAAAACACAGTTTAGCAACGCGTGTAGAGTACTTTAACGATAAGCATCAAAACCTGATAACACCCCTATTTAACAACGGCTATTTTGATGCGTTTGGAAGTAGTTTGTGTTACTCGTACAAATTAAAACGCAACGCTATGTTTAGACTTGAAGGCAAACATTTATACAGCACGCAAAAAATACATGCCGATAAAAACAACAAAGCCACGAACGAATCGTGGCTTGCTGTAGGTAATATTACTATTTGGTTTTAGCGGTTAAACTTTAAACGTAAACCAAATTTACTTTCGTCAAATTTTCCGTTATCGTATACCAAGTGTCCGCTTACAACGGTATGTGTAACAACGGAGTTAAAAGTTGTTCCTTCAAACGGACTCCAACCACATTTGTATAACAAATTACTTTTGTCTACAGTGTATTTTTTATTTAAATCAACCAAAACCAAATCGGCATAATAACCTTCGCGAATAAATCCACGTCTGTCTATTTCAAACATCTCGGCCACGTTATGACACATTTTTTGTACGATGGTTTCTAATGATATTTTGCCTTGATGATAAAACTCAAGCATAGCATTTAACGAGTGCTGAACCAATGGTCCGCCCGATGGTGCCGATAAAAACGCATTGCTTTTTTCCTCAATGGTATGTGGCGCATGATCTGTTGCAATTACATCTATCCTACCATCTAACACTGCTGCAAAAATTGCATCTCTATCAGCAGCTGTTTTTACCGCAGGATTCCATTTAATAAAGTTGCCTTTAGTGGCATAATCAGCATCGCTAAACCACAAATGGTGTATGCATGCTTCGGCAGTAATTCTTTTCTGACTTAATGGAATATCATTACGAAATAAGCTTAACTCTTTAGCTGTGCTAATGTGTAAAATGTGCAAACGGGTATTGTGTTTTTTAGCCAACTCAACAGCAAATGATGACGACCTAAAACAAGCCTCTTCATTTCTAATTTTTGGATGAAACGAAGCATCAATATCATCTCCGTACTGCGCCTTAATTGCAGCCATATTGGCTTTAACCATTGGGTCGTCTTCGCAATGTGTGGCAATTAATGTTTTAACTTCAGCAAAAATACACTCCAATGCATTTGGGTCGTCAACCAACATATCTCCGGTTGATGAACCCATAAATATTTTTACACCACAAACATTGGTTGGATCAACACGCAACAACTCCTCCAAATTGGTATTGGTAGTACCCATAAAAAATGAATAGTTGGCCAACGAACATTGCGATGCGCGCGTATATTTTTGCTCCAATAAATCATGTGTAGTAGCACTTGGCGATGTATTGGGCATTTCCATGTAGCTGGTTGTACCACCGGCCACAGCAGCTTTTGCTTCGGTATAAATTTCGCCTTTGTGGGTTAAACCCGGCTCTCTAAAATGCACTTGGTCATCAATAACACCCGGCATTAAGTATAAGCCTTCGGCATTAATTACCTTATCAGCCGGCATGGCAATACCGTTGGTATCAATTTTTTCTATAAATTGGTTACGAATAAAAACATCAGCAAAATAAGTTTTGCCTTCGTTTATCAGCTTTGCATTTCTGATTAATAATGTACTCATGGTGCGAAGATAGGAAGTTTTGCGGGATTGGTTGATTGGTTAATTTGTTATTGGTTGATGAGTTATTAGTTGATGAGTTACTGGTTGATTAGTTGATTGGCCGCAGGTACAGACCGCAGCGTCTGTATTTCTTGTTTATTGTTTGAGAGATTTTCTTTCCGTTATTAAGTTTCTTACGCACTTCATCATTAGTTCCGCTGAACTTTGTTTCGATATTGATTCCCTTTTCGTATTTCGATTTTCTTATCAGTAATTGATTCCTCCTTCAAAAGGCATTTGAGTGGTGTTAATTACACCCACAAACAGTCACCTTGATTGTTGCGTAAAATCATCATAGGCCGGATATAGTC
>CAZRVA010000097.1:559-10409 GCA_964603255.1 uncultured Chitinophaga sp. | reverse complement strand
GAAGTAACTTTTTCATAATGTTTTAGCGTTTATAAGAACAAAGTTCATCACAAACACAAAAGCCTCTTATGCTTACAATCATAACATTTGTATGATTTTAAGCAGGCACGTTTTAGTTTAAATAGTAGTTTAATCCTACCACAAAATTTCGTCCCGGTTGCGGAATCTTGCCCCAATCTAAGTGTTCGCGGTAGTAGGTATTAAATATATTTTCTACCGCAAGGTTTAGTTGAAATACCGACTCGCCCACCTTTTTTAAATATGAAAAACGTGCTGTAAAAGTATGCCAATTGCGTGTAGCTATTTCGCCAAACTCAGGATTAATTCTGTATTGATTGGCAGCAAAAGCATGTTCTAACTGTATTTGTATGCTATCATTTTGATACCTTAAAGCACTTAATATTTTTAATGGTGGCACTTGTTGCATCACCAATCCATTACTTAAATTGCCATGTGTGTAACGCACATTACCTTGGTACCACAATTTCATCACCTTAAATTTTACAGATGATTCAAACCCGGTTAAAGTAGCATCATCAATATTACGATAGGTTTTAACGCCACGTGCACCAATGGTCATTGCACTATACCCATTTATTACATGCGCATAAATGTATTGATTAATGTGGTGATAAAATAAGGTAGCACCTAAAGTTACTTTTTTAAACACAAAAGTGTTTTTAAAATCAACCTGTAACGCTTGTTCAGGTAACAAATCGTATTTGCCTAAATAATCATATCCATCGGCACGGTTAAACAAATAAAAACCCATACGTTCGTTTGATGTTGGTAAACGTTTGCCTTGAGCAAGCGTTAACACACTTTGCCATTTTTTAACTTCTCTACCAAAATTTAAACCTACACTGTTTAACCAATTGCTACGCGATTTTTTTACATCAAAACCAAAACCGGCCCATTGCAAAATACCCACTTCATCAATGGCATGTTGCTCAAAAAAATCTTGCCTATAGTTAACACCCGTAAAATATTTTGTAGTGATTTGGTATTTGTACTGAGCCGAAACACCCATGTTGTTTAAGTAATTACCCGGTAAGGTTTGCATAAACATTTCCTTTTCGTTTTTAGGGTACATGGTCATATCCGCACGTGTAAAAGCTCTATGTCCATCTGCACGAAATTGCAACAAATGCCTGCCTTTTTGGTAATGAAGTTTACTGTAAAAACCTTTGGTATTGCTCCAACCCGGCATATCCATGTGTATTACCGTTTCCGGACGTTTGGTATCATCCATATAATGCGAAACGGTATTGTAATACACTTTACTCTCTACAACCGCGTCATTCCATTTTTTGATGGTGGTGCGATGTGTTAAAGAACCAATAAAAGCCTCGGCAAGCGATACATCCATAGGTAAAGCCGGATAACCAATATTGATGCCTTTATCATAAATAACATCAAGCAACATCGTATTTTTTTTACCCAACTTAACAGCAGTACTTGAGTTGATGTTAAATTTTTCGTAAGCGGTGTGCTTTACAATTTGGTGGTATCCGTTTTGATAATCGTTTGCTTTGCGGTAAGCACCACTTAAGCGTGTGGCAATATTGTTGTGGTTGATGTTTAAATTAAATCCCGAATTGGTGGCATGATTTACACTTGAATATTGCGTGTATACATTTACTTGTGGTTTATTGTGGCAATGAAAAGAAGCCTCTTTAAGTTCGAAATTTATACTACCACCAACAGTACTGCCCATAGCAGATGAACCTGCACCTTGATGCACTTGTAACTTACTTAAATTACCAGGCTCGATGTAAGATGAAATCGGATCCATTTTATCGGTACAAGCACCATACATGCGCATGCCATTAACCATCATATTAATTTGTCCGGCACTGTAACTGCGCAAAGTGGGTTCCATACCAAAAGCACCACGCCTAATGAGGTTAACACCTTCCATGCGCGACATCATATCTTCGGTAGAACTGATTTTACTGCTGCGGTAAAAATTAAACGCTTCGTTTGAGCGGTCTTTATCATCGGTACAAATCACCACTTCATTCAACTCAACCGGTGGCTTTAGCGAATCGACAACAGATGTTTGAGCTTGAACATGCACAATAAAAATCAAACATAAAACTGTGTAAAATAATTTCATTATAGATCAAGTTAACTATATCGTTTTTAAACCATTAATCATTGTCAACGCTGCGAGAATCTCTACATTACCCTTCGGTTAAGTTAAAGCAGACTAGTAGTGCACTGTTAGGTTGGTGAACAGTTGCGCGCTGATTCGAGCATTACCATTTACAGAACAGAGAGAACGCAGAGTAACGCCTACGGCATTGAAGAGCGTTTTATTTCAATAGTTTAATTTTCTTCTAAACATTATTGCGAAGCAATCTCCTTTACTCTAATCATCTATCAACTATGCCTCTCTCGACTCAGCGAAAAACTCTGCGACACTCTGCGGTAAAATCTGAATTTAAATTTCAAGAATAAACACGCTTAGTAAAGACCAAACGTGTTTATCCATTATTATTAAAATGTAATATCAAAATATTGGTCGTTGCTTAACAACACACCATTCTTTTTGATGGTTAATTTCACGCGCCAAAAACCACTCATGGTAAAGTTTACCTTACCGTTATAATGACCATTAACCGTATGAATAGGATTTACATTATTAGGAGAACCGTGTCCCATTGAAGGCATTTCAGGTTCTATCTCAACTGTATAATCTTCTACAGCAGGGAAACTCATCATGCTTGCTTTTTTGTGTATGCTAATCTCAAAATCGTTTAATCCAATTTTAGGACTAGCAGGTTGTATTAAAGAAACAAACAAACGTGCGCTATCATCAGCAGCCACAATAAAATTGCGCATTACTGCTACTGTTGGATTAGCAACCGTTAAAGCCAATGTTCCTTTTCCTTCTTTATCATTTACGTGGTTATGGAAGTTAATATCTAATGTCCAAGCACCCGGCATAGAAAATACCACAGCCGATTTAAACAATTGATCTGCAGGAATAGAATCGGAATTTTGCTCAACCGGAGCACTGTGTTTCATGGTACCCATATCCATCATAGGATTAATCGTAAAATGACCGTTTTTTACACGTGCATTAGTAGCCGAATCATATAATGCTGTATATAACTTAATATAACCCGAAACAGCAGATTTATCAGCATATACAACAGCTTTTGTTGCAGCACCAAGCACATAAGTTTCGCCCAATTTTGTTAGGTTTGAAGGTATTGCTAAACCGGCATCGGGGTTGGTATTATTTGAGTTTGAAGGAGTAGTATCGTCTTCTTTTTTGCATGATGTTAAACCGATAACAACAGCAGCCATCATCCATAAGATGGTGTTCAATTTTTTCATAAAATATCAGTGTTTATTTAATAATGAGTAGTAGTTGCACCAATAGGCCGGGCACAAAATTTTGAATGAAAGTAATTGCAACTACTATGCCCTTGGAGGCTGAAACACCGTCATCAGAGCCTGATGCGCGTAAGAAGATGGATGGAATGAAAAAGAGATTTGATGGGCACTACCAGGAATAGAAAGCAGTGCAGTTTTTTCGAAGAAAAGAATTTCTTCGGTTGTTTGTTTATGTTTTGAATTTGGAACCGAAGTTCCTTCTTCTGTTTGTTTGGCTTCTTCTAACTTTTCTGCCAAATAACATTTTCCTTTACAATCTAATTCAGGTTTGTCTTTATTGATACAAAATAACTCAACCACTTTATCTTGATTCAAATTAAACCACGCTATAATACCTACCCTGTTGCACAATTGCAGTGTAATGGAGGTAAGTAACAATATGGCGATTATTTTTCTCAAAACGTAGCACAAAGGTAGAGGCGTATTTCACATTTCAATATGATTGCAATCACAAAAATGCTAAGACATTAATCATGAAACCCTTATTTAACTTGTTGTAAACTTTTAAATAGGTAAACTACACTTAACACAATACCCACAGATATAAATAACAACAAATGATGCGAGTACGGCACAACAAAATAAACAATTGAAGCTACTCCTTGCACACCCAAAACAAGCTCGTTTGCATAAACAGCCAATGTAAAAATTAAAGTCGCCAATACACCTTTATTTTGTGTGGTGAGTAGGCCATTAATGTGCATCAACACAATTAAAAATAAAGAGATTATGGCTAGTAAAATAAGGTGTAAATAAGCAATAACAACAGCCCTAAATCCAAATGCCATTTTGCTCACCTCGGGTATGGTTGAACCTAGTTGTAATAAAAACTTAAAACTTAAAGCTAAAGCCAAAATAGTAATTACATAACCAATAAGTTTTCCGGTTTTTTGGGTGAGTTGTTTTAAATACGGTTTAAACAATTGCAAAAACTTAACCCAAGCATAAGATTGACCTACAGATGCTACAACAGTTAAACCAAACAGCCACATAGGTAATTTAGCCCAAAGCGTTGAAAGCATATAGGCTGGTATACAACTTAAAGTGAATATCCAGAATACGGTATTCATTTTTTGCATAGCTGTTGTTGGTATTTCAACCTCGCTCAACAATAAACCCATGCATGCAAAAAAGAACCAACCATTGTATTGAAAATGCAAATACCAATACACTGAACCCAAATACATTTGTTGTTCAAGCTGTTTGGTTACCATCATATAAGCCAACATAAATGTACCTATTGATGATATGACCATAAAAAACAATGCCGCCTTAAACCATTTTACAGCAAGGGTTTGAACGGTAGTTTTATGTGTATCAACCCAAAAGAAAAAAGCAAAAACAAACGAAATAAAAATTGACAATGTACTGAACGTAATAGACACTGCCCCATAACCTTGCAATATAAACGAAACCAACATGCCATAAGCAGTAGCTAAATTTAAGTACAATAAAATTTGGTATTTTTTTAGCCGAATTTGAAAATTATTTTTTACTAGAAATGAGGTAAAAAACACCATTAAAGTTTGTGTTACCCAACCTGCAAATGCAAAATGTGAATGCGCATGCTGTACATGTTTCTGGTCTACAAATGGTAATTCGTAACAAATCTTATATCGCATTAAAATACCCAACAAACCAACAGTTAATAAACTTATTAATGATAGTTTTAGCCAATGTTTTAAATCGAATGTTTGCATTAGTAATATAGCTTATGATTAATAATTTTTACAGTATCGTTTGCCTCCATTTTTTTTAGCGAGCGTATTACAGTCTCAACCCTAAGTCCAACCAAGTTGGCAATCTCCTGACGGGTGTGTGGTACAAACCATAGCTCTCCTTGAGAGGTTCCCGATGCTTTTTTAAACTCCTTTAAAAATGCCAGTATTCTATCTTCGGGTTTGTTGTGAATTAACTCACGTGCAGTAATGGATTTATTATAAATTCTTCGGGATAGTTGTATCAGTAAGCTCCTTTGTATGGCCGGATATTCATCCAATAACTTTAAAAAAGTAGACTTTGAGAGTTTGATGATAATCGAATCTTTTTGTGCAACAGCAGTAGATGGGTAAACCTCATTTAAAAATAATGGTGGTTCACCAAAGCTGCATCCATCCTGAAAAATACCTTGTATGTATTCTTTTCCATCATTATTGATATTCATGAGTTTCACTTGTCCCTCTAGAATTTGATAGTAGAACAATGCATTGTCATCTTCATTGAAAATAACTTCGTTTTTAGCATATTTTTTTGCTAAACCACCCCACGCAATTAATAAGTTGGTATCTATTTGCATAAATATAAAGGCTGATTATACAAATATAAAACACTTAACCATCAATACTATGATTTTCATTAAACTGCTCGTTTCCCTTTATTAAAGTATACACAGCCATATCCATAAAATTTTCATTGAAATAGATTCTGTCTTTGTAATGCGCCTCTTTTTGAAACCCAAACTGTTCTATAACATAAATGGCGCTTTTGTTTTGTGGGGAAACCTTTGCCTCAATCGTATGTAAATTCATCTCATATAATCCAAAACCTAATATTTCACGAACTGCCTCTTGTGCAATATTTTTACCCCAATATTCTGTTGCCATTTCACCACCAATTTCAGCACGCAAATTCAGCACATCAATACTATTAAAGCCGCATGTACCAATAATTTCCTGATTATCGCGTAGTATTCCGGCCCAACCTATTGCTTGTTTATTTTGATAAGCAGCAATAGTTCTTTCTGCCAATTTCATAGCATCATCTTTGGCTTGCATATTTGGTCGTGGAATGAATTGGTTTACCCTACCATTGGAGCGCATATCGTATATACGTTTTGCATCTTCAAGCCTAATTTCACGTAATGTAAGCCTTTGTGTTTTTAATACCGGAAACTTATTAAACACATCTTGATTAAACACTTCCATAATTTATTGCTTGTGTACAAATGGTCTTGTAATAATACGTATGGCACGTTGATAGCTAAAATAATTCCACATCCAATTCAACAACACAACTATCCTATTTCTAAATCCAACCAACAACATTAAATGTAAAAACATCCAACCTAACCAAGCCATGTAGCCTTGCATTTTTATACCAAAAACTTCCAATACAGCCTTATGCCTGCCCACAGTGGCCATACTGCCTAAGTTTAAATATTTGTATGGTTTTAATGGTTTGTTTTTAAGTAGGTTTAAGATGTTTTTGCCTAACAACCTGCCTTGTTGTTGAGCTACCGTTCCCACCATAGGGTGACCATTTGGATAGGCAGCATCAGTGGTCATTAAAGCAATATCTCCAATAGCGAAAATATTTTCACAGTTTTCTATTCTGTTATACGCATCCACCTTATAACGATTTCCACGGGTGATGCTTTCTTCAGGAATACCATCAATGGTTTTACCTTTAACACCTGCACTCCAAATTACAGTATCAGTTTTTAAAATTTCGCCACTACTTAAAGTTAACTCACCAGTATTTGCGTTGTATGATTTAACTGCTGTATTTACTTGAACTTTTACCCCTAATTCTTCCAAAAACTGTTTAGCTTTTCTGGATGAAACTTCACTCATGGGAGAAAGGACACGCGGAGCGGCTTCAATTAAATGCACTTGCATTTTTGATGCATCTAGTTCTTTATAGTCTGCTGGTAATACATGGTTTTTAATTTCGGCTAAGGCACCTGCAGTCTCCACTCCTGTTGGGCCTCCACCAACTACCACAAAATTCAAATACCGTTCAATATCTCCGGTTTTACTTTCGCTTAATGCCCTTTCAAATTCTTGTAAAATATCGCTGCGTAAATCCAATGCATCGGGTATTGACTTAAGTTGCATGCTGTATTTTTCTAACTCGGTATTACCAAAAAAGTTAGTTTGAGCTCCGGTAGCAATACACAAATAATTGTAATTAAACTTACCAATATTTGTTTCAACCTCGTTTAGTTTGGTATCTATGCGCAATACTTCGGCCATCCTAAAGGCCACGTTAGGCATAGGTGCAATAATTTTCCGCAACGGATAAGCAATGGCATCAGGCCCTAAACCACCCGAAGCAACCTGGTACATTAAGGGTTGAAAATTAAAATAATTGTGCTTATCAAAAACAGTAATTCTAATAGGTTTGCCGTTAAGTTTTTTGATAAGCTCGAGTCCGGCAAAGCCGCCACCTATAACAATAAGGTGCGGTAGATGGGTGCTGTTGTATTCAGCCTTCATAGCAACGCAATATTTGATTTGCGCTGCAAAGTTTGCCGATTTAAATTGAGGTTAACAAGTAAAAAGTGATTTTATTTCCAATACTTCAAATATTCCTTACTTAAATCAACGTACGATTGTGCATTGCGTTTTACTTTTTCAACATGTTCGGGCGATAATTGTTTTACCACTTTACCCGGTGCACCCATTACAATACTGTAATCAGGTATCACCATTCCTTCGGTTACCAATGCATGCGCTCCAATAATGCAAAAATTGCCCACTTTGGCTCCATTTAAAACCGTGGCGTGCATGCCTACTAAAACATTATTTCCAAGCGTTGCACCATGCACAATGGCACCATGACCAATAATACAATCATCACCAATTTGTGTAGGAAAACCAGGATCAACATGTACCACAGCGTTTTCTTGTATGTTACTTCTATCTCCTACGCTTATGGTATCTCCATCACCCCGCAAAACCGCGCCAAACCAAATAGAACATTGGTTACCCAAAGTAACCAATCCAAAAACACGGGCAGTATCTGCAATCCAAACATCATTACCCTTTTTTATGGGCGTTTGCAAAATTTGTTGTAGGTTTTTCATTGTTGTGCAAAGTAAATCATTCAAAAATAACCCCTAAGTGATTTATTTTTTAAATTATTCAACATGTTCGTTATTTGCCTGCGTTATGAAATCAGTACTAATAAAAAATATCAAAGCCCTTTATGGCATTATCAATCATACATCAACACAAAAAAAATCGGGTACAGAAATGGCCCAGCTTGATTCCATTGAAAATGCTTATTTATTAATTGAAGATGGTGTTATTACTGATTTTGGCAGCATGAGTAACTTACCCGAAACATCAGTAAAAACAATAGATGCCAATAATGGTTACGTGTTACCAAGCTTTATCGATTCGCACACACATATTGTATTTGCAAAAAGCAGAGAGGAAGAATTTGTGATGCGCATAAAAGGTAAAAGCTACGAAGAAATTGCTGCGGCCGGTGGTGGTATTTTAAACTCTGCACGCAAACTGCAAAGCATGAGTGAAGATGAATTATTTGAAAGTGCCAAGGAGCGTTTGTTTGAAGTAATTAAATATGGAACAGGTGCGATAGAAATTAAAAGTGGTTACGGACTAACCGTAGCAGATGAATTAAAAATGTTGCGCGTAGTGAAGCGACTAAAAGCTATTTCGCCCATTACCATTAAAGCTACTTTTTTGGGCGCACACGCCATTCCTGCCGAGTTTAAACAAAATCGTGAAGGTTATATAAATTTGGTAATAAACGATATGTTGCCGAAAGTAGCTGCCGAAAATTTAGCCGATTACTGTGATGTATTTTGCGACCAAGGATTTTTTACAGTTGAAGAAACAGAACGTATTCTTACCGCAGCAAAACAATACGGTTTAAAAGCTAAAATACATGGTAACGAATTGGGTTATACAGGTGGCGTGCAAGTTGCAGTTAAACATCATGCGTTAAGTGTAGATCATTTAGAGTATACCGGTGAAGCTGAAATTGAAAGTTTAAAGACAGGAAACACCATGCCGGTGGGTTTACCTAACTGTTCATTCTTCTTAGGCATACCTTATGCACCAGGACGAAAACTGATTGATGCAGGTTTGCCGTTTTGTTTGGCTAGTGATTATAACCCCGGTTCATCGCCAAACGGACGTATGAGTTTTGTGGTGACTTTAGCTTGTACACAAATGAAACTAACGCCCGAAGAAGCCATCAATGCAACAACCATTAACGGTGCTTATGCATTAGAGTTAAGCCACACACATGGCAGTATTACCAAAGGTAAATTGGGTAATGTATTTATTACAAAACCAATTTCATCGCTGGCATTTATACCTTATAGTTTTGGGGTTGATTTGATTGATAAAGTAATTATTGCAGGAGAAGAAATTAACTAACCATGTACAAACAAGCATTTGACCATATTGATTTTACTGAGCAAAAATTAGCAGACAACGAATACGAAAATTGTACGTTTAACAATTGTATGTTTAACAACATAAAAGGCATTACATTTAACGATTGCGAATTTATTAATTGTAATTTTAGCAATGCAAATGTTGATGTGTGCATTTTAAACGATTGCACGTTTAATGATTGCAAATTGGTTGGGTTGAATTTTAACCGTGTTAAAGATTTTGGATTTTGTTTTACGGCAAACAATTGCAACTTGAGTTATGCCACTTTCGAACGCAAAAAACTAAAT
>CAZRVA010000097.1:0-549 GCA_964603255.1 uncultured Chitinophaga sp. | reverse complement strand
GAATGGTTAAAAAGGGGGGTAAACTTCACACAAACCGACCTTTCATCAAGCAGAATAAACAATTGCGACTTTACCGAAGCAGTGTTTGAACAAACTAATTTAGAGGGAGTTGACTTTACCACAAACTTTAATTTTTTAATTGACCCTGCCATGAACAAAGTAAAGAAAACAAAGTTTTCTCGACACCAATTAAGTGGTTTGTTGTATCGTTACCCAATAATTATTGAATAACTATTTTATTACATTTACATAGAATGAAAAAGTTACTTTTTAGCATTTTAGTGGTAATAGGTTTTACTGCCAATGCACAATTCACTACCAAAAATGGTGGCCACTGTTTTACTATGAGCATTCCTGACTACATGGTAAAAGCATACGACCTAAACGAAGGTGCATCTTTACAATACCAAAGTGTAGTAAAAGACGCCTACGTTATTGTAATAGAAGATGCAAAAGATCATTTAGAAGCAGTTGGTATGAAGTACAACAACCCTACTGAGTTCTTAAATTCGTTTACAGAAGATTACATGAAAGATGCAAAAGGAAGAA
>CAZRVA010000096.1:7044-10483 GCA_964603255.1 uncultured Chitinophaga sp. | reverse complement strand
AGTTTTTCGTAACTAACATTAAGTGTATTGTAAATTGCACTAAGCATGTTTGTTTTTATAGCATGCTTTCTTAATACCTCTGATTGTTGTGCGTTACTGAACAAGCCTATCAGTAAAAATGGAATAATAAATAATTGTTTCATATCTGGGTTAAAATAAAAATCCAACACTAATACCACCACGCATCCAATAGCCTTTAAATACTGGCTTTAAGTCTGAGTTTACATATGTGTTTTGTGGTGATGTTAATTTTCCAAAGTTATAAGCAGGGCCTAAATTCATGTCGAAAACGATACGTTTTACAAAGATTTTTTGATAACCGAATAATAAACCTAATCCAGGAGCAGTAATTTCATCGGTCTTGGTTTGAATATCTTTAAAGTATTGGTATCTAACATATGGTTGTAAGTAATACCCACTCATTTCGACATCCCCAATGTAAAAGCGATAATCTAAACTTGCTGTGAATCCTCTTATTGGTTCTGTGGTATTATCAATTTGTCCGGTGAAATAAGAAGCAGATGCAATGAAAGATGCGTCTTTACTCAGTTTGTTTTCATAGTTTATTCCTATTGCTCCAACAATTGGGCTCAATAAATTAAACTTTAAAGCGCTTTTGTATTCTTGGTCAACAAAACGCTTTGTATTTTGTGATTGTACAACTTGCCATAAGCAAAGCATACTAAAGCATAGAATGAGTTGTTTCATACTTAATTTGATTCCACAATTTATAAATATGTTGGTTGTAAAACAAATTAATTGTATCAGTATTGTTATAATTCATGATACCAATTTTACATATTCATGTATTAGGGAGTTGAAATAAAAAAGTCGGCAATATTAATAGTACCGACTTTTTGAAATGTATACCTAACAATTTAGGCAGCTTTGATGCTTTTAAACTTCAACATTTCCAACTTTTCTTTTGCCACATCTAACGAAATGGTAAGTTCTTTTTCTTTATTGGTTGGTGCATCATACATGTAATCTGTCATGATGTTTTCGCAAATGCTGCGTAAACCACGGGCACCTAATTTTAACTCAAATGCGGTATCAACAATTAAGTTAATAATATCATCACCAATGGTTAGTTTAATACCTTCCAACTCAAACATTTTTACGTATTGTTTGATGAGTGCATTTTTAGGTTCAACCAAAATGCGATAAAGTGTATCTCTATCCAACGGATTTAAATGGCACAATACCGGCAAACGACCGATAATTTCAGGAATCAAACCGAAGTTACGTAAATCAGCAGCAGAAATGTATTGCAAGAAATTGGTTTCATCTGCCTTAACACCTTCTTTGCTCTTAAAACCGATGGCTTGAGTTTGCATTCTGCGTGCTATTTGTTTATCAATGCCTTCAAAAGCACCACCGCATATAAACAGAATGTTTTCGGTGTTAATTGCAATCATTTTTTGATCAGGATGCTTACGGCCACCTTGCGGTGGAACATTAGCTGTTGTACCTTCTAAAATTTTAAGCAAGGCTTGTTGAACACCTTCACCACTTACATCGCGGGTAATGCTTGGGTTGTCGCTTTTGCGGCTAATTTTATCAATCTCATCTATGTAAACAATACCGCGTTCTGCAGCAGCTACATCGTAATTTGCAGCTTGTAACAAACGGGTTAACACACTCTCCACATCTTCACCAACGTAACCGGCTTCAGTTAACACGGTAGCATCGGCAATACAAAATGGTACGTTTAATAACTTAGCCAAGGTTTTAGCCAATAAAGTTTTACCGGTACCGGTTTCGCCAACCAACAAAATATTTGATTTTTCTAACTCAACATCGTTGGTTTTATTTTTATGCATTAGTCGTTTAAAGTGATTGTAAACGGCAACACTCAATACTTTCTTCGCTTCATCTTGTCCAATCACATATTGGTCTAAATGCTTTTTTATTTCGGCTGGTTTATACAGTTTACCGGCAAAATCAAAGTTGGTGTTATTGCCTGCGTTTGCATTTTGATCTTCGTTAATAATGCGGTAAGCCTGATCAATACAGTTCTCGCAAATCAAGGCATCAAGGCCTGAAATTAAATACTGTGTTTGGCTTTTTGGGCGTCCGCAAAACGAACAAACGTCTTCTTTTTTCTTACTCATGGACTGCAAATATCTGTAAAAAAAACAAGCCAACCATTATAATTTGGTTGGCTTGCTAAAAGTCAGTTTATAATTACTATTTGTGTTCTTTTTTGGTTTTGTTCAACACATCGTCAATCATACCGTATTCTTTAGCTTCCTGTGCTGTCATCCAGTAATCGCGGTCACTATCTTGTTGTACTTTATCAAATGGCTGACCACTATGTTCTGCGATAATATCGTACAATTCTTTCTTTAATTTTTGGATCTCGCGAGCAGTAATTTCTATGTCACTTGCTTGGCCTTGAGCACCGCCTAATGGCTGATGAATCATAATTCGAGCGTGAGGCAATGCGGTACGTTTCCCTTTTGCACCTGCGCATTGTAATACTGCTCCCATACTTGCAGCTAAACCTGTACAAATAGTAGCAACATCCGGGTTAATCCATTGCATGGTGTCGTAGATACCTAAACCTGCATAAACGCTACCACCCGGTGAGTTGATGTACATTTGAACATCTCTGCGGGCATCCATCGAATCTAAGAATAACAATTGCGCTTGAACGATATTTGCAACATAATCATCAATAGGCATACCTAAAAATATAATCCTATCGGCCATTAAACGTGAGAATACGTCAATTTCGCGGAAGTTCATCGGACGTTCCTCGATAACCGTACGTGTCATTCCTTCAACCGAACTTTCTAAGTATGCATCTACTGCTAAGCTGCTAATGCCTTTGTGCTTTACAGCATATTTTCTGAATTCTTTTCCGTGGTCCATCATAAATTATTGTTATTTGTTTGCAATATATAAAGTTGATTTAAAGTTTCAAGAGTTGTGCCAATTGAATTTACTGACAATTAACACTGACACTGTCCAAGAAGTTTTTCGGTTAATAGAATTGATTTGGAGGTAAACCGAATCCATAACTGCCAATTGTGGGATTTGTCTGAACAATATTGGCAATGAATTTTAGTGTGCGAGGGGTTTCACCGCCTCGCGGAATGATTGCGCCCTTTCAGGGCTGGTGAAAAATATTGGCAATAGTTTTTAGTGTGCGAGGGGTTTCACCACCTCGCGGGGAGATTACGCTCTTTCAGGGCTATTGAGTTGTCTTTGAGCAAGCCCTGAAAGGGCGGAATCAAACTTGCATTGGGCATCGCCCATTGCAAATATTAGAATTGAGCTTGCATGAATTTTGGTGTGCGAGGGGTTTTACCGCCTCGCAATGTGATTGCGCCCTTTCAGGGCTGGTGAGTTGTCTTTGAGCAAGCCCTGAATGGGCGAAATCAAACTTGCATTGGGCATCGCCCATTGCAAATATTAGAATTGAGCTTGCATG
>CAZRVA010000096.1:1276-6944 GCA_964603255.1 uncultured Chitinophaga sp. | reverse complement strand
AATCAAACTTGCATTGGGCATCGCCCATTGCAAATATTAGAATTGAGCTTGCATGAATTTTGGTGTGCGAGGGGTTTCACCACCTCGCAATGTGATTACGCCCTTTCAGGGCTGGTGAAAAATATTGGCAATGGTTTTTAGTGTGCGAGGGGTTTCACCGCCTCGCGGAGAGATTGCGCCCTTTCAGGGCTATTAAAAAAAATAGGCTGCCTTAAAAAAGACAGCCTATTGATATAACTTAAAACTAAATTTTCTTAGTGGTGGTGTTTTTCATTGTGCTCAGCAACCAATTTAAAGAACTCTTCGCTGCTTACTTCTTTTTCTTCAATTTTAACTTTGCTCTTAATAATGTCACGTACTTTTTGCGACACTGCCAAGTTAATCATGCGGCTGCGGTAGTCTTCTTTTTTCATGCTTGGCTCAATAATGCCTTCAAGCATTTCATCGCTAATACCTGCTGTACCATAAGCACCAAACATACTACGTGTATAGTTTAAAGCAGCAGCTTTAATGTCAGCTTCTTCAACTTTAACACCTGCTTCGCTTAATACTTTCTCTTCAAACAAGTGATTGCGTAAGTAGTTAGCTTCGTTGCCATAATTTTCGTCTACATTTTCTGTTGTAAATTTATCTGCATGACGATCAATTAACCAACGTTTTAAGAATGCATCTGGTAACTCAATGTTTTGTTTGGCAACTAATGTATCTAACATTTCATGCTCTAACAAATGATCTGCTTGTCCGCTGAAATAGTTTTCCAATTCGCTTTTAATGCGTGAACGTAATTCTTCAACAGAGTTTACAACACCTTCGCCATATAATTTATCAAACAATTCTTGATTTAACTCAGCCTTTTCGTTGCTCTTAATTTCTTTAACCGTTACACGGAAGTTTTTGTTAATGTCTGCAACAGTATTTTTGTTGATGTTTAATGCATGAGACATTTCGGTTTGGTCGTTATCAAACAAATCAAAAACATTCACGTCAAACGATTTTCCTTTGGTTGAACCTAAGAATTCGTTTTTAATGGCTTCGTTTTTAATAGATTGGATTAATACCGGGGTTGAATCAGAGTAAACGCCACCTTCAAAAGTGTTACCGTTTTCATCTAACTCAGCCATTGTAGTGTAAACGATATCATTTTCTGATGCTGTTTCAACCTCAATTAAGTTACCACCACGTTTTTGTAAACGATCAACTTCTTCATCAATTTGTTTTTCGTCAATCGCTACTTTAAGTTTAGTAAATACATCTTTGTTTGAGATATTTAAAGTAAACTCAGGTGCTAAACCAATATCAAACTTAAAGGTGTAGTCGTTACCTTTAACTAACTCATCCACCTTGGTATCCTCGGTTAATACCGGTTGTCCAAGAATGTTTAATTTGTTTTCTTCAATGTAATCAAACAAACCACGACTTGCAGCGCTATTAATTGCCTCAAGTAGTACAGTTGTACCATACATTTTTTCAATCATACCTTTTGGTGCCATTCCCGGGCGGAAACCTGGGATGTTAGCGCGCTTTTGGTAATCTTTTAATTTGGTGTCAATCTCTTTGGCGTAATCAGCGCCAGTAATGTTTACCGAGATTGTGCCGTTTAGGGCGTCTTTTTTATCGAAAGTAACGTTCATATTCAAAAAGTATATTAAGAAAAAAAGACTGATTTTAGGTCAGTCTTTTTCGTTTTTTAGTTGTGCGCATGGAGGGACTCGAACCCCCACGCCTTTCGGCACCAGATCCTAAGTCTGGCACGGCTACCAATTACGCCACATGCGCCTAAAAAGGACTGCAAATGTAAGTCGAAAAATGGTTTATGCAAATTTTTTTTGATACTTATTTTTTGGGTAACCAAGTAGGCCTAATTTACTGTATTGTTTTAAATGATAACCTAAGTTTATGGTGTTGATATCTGCCCTCTTGGGTAAAGGTAAATACCTAAATTTGTAACTTGTTTTAAACTTGAGCACAGAGCATATGCAGCCCGTTATTGATATTGAAAAAGAAAATAAAGAAATAGTAAAAGCTTACCGCAATGTTATTAAGGCGTGTAAACGTAATTTAGATAACAACGATCGTAAGCAAATTCGTAAAGCTTTTGAAATGGCTGTTGATGCGCACAAAACCATGCGCAGAAAATCGGGTGAGCCCTATATTTTTCATCCTTTAGCCGTTGCACAAATTTGTGGCGAAGAAATTGGCTTGGGAGCTACCTCTATAATTTGTGCTTTGTTGCACGATGTGGTTGAAGATACCGATATTACACTTGAAGTAATTGAACTTAATTTTGGTAAAAAGGTATCAACCATTATTGATGGTTTAACAAAAATATCTGGTGTTTTTGAACAACAAGATAAATCAATACAAGCTGAGAATTTTAAAAAGTTACTTTTAACGTTAAGTGATGATGTTCGTGTAATTTTAATAAAGTTAGCAGATAGGCTGCACAACATGCGTACGTTAGATTCTATGAGTCCGAAATCGCAACTTAAAATTGCAAGCGAAACGCAATATGTATATGCACCTTTGGCTCATCGTTTGGGTTTATATGCCATTAAAACTGAGCTGGAAGATTTAGCCACAAAATATTTAGAACCGGATAAATACAACTTTGTTAAAAACAAGTTACAAGAAACTAAACTTCAGCGCAACCGTTACATTAAACAGTTTATCGAGCCGCTTATTGAAGATTTAGATAAAGAAGGATTTAAGTACGAAATTAAAGGCCGACCTAAATCAATACACTCCATTTTAAACAAGATGAAGAAACAAAATATACCTTTTGAAGAAGTGTATGATTTGTTTGCCATCAGAATAATTATTGATACCGAATTTGAAGAAGAAAAATCTGATTGCTGGAGGGTTTATTCTATTGTAACAAACAATTACCGACCAAATCCGGATAGGCTGCGCGATTGGGTGAGTTCACCCAAAGCAAATGGTTACGAGAGTTTGCATACAACTGTAATGGGGCCAAAAGGTAAGTGGGTTGAAGTGCAAGTGAGAACCCGAAGGATGAATGAAATTGCTGAAAAGGGATACGCAGCGCATTGGAAATACAAAGATAGTAACACCAAACAAGATGCAGGCCTAGAAGAATGGCTTGGACGAGTTAGAGAAATTTTAGAAGATACCGACCAAAACGCATTAGACTTTTTGGACGATTTTAAAATGAACTTTTTTGCCGATGAAATATTTGTGTTTACACCTAAAGGAGAGTTACGCAAGTTGCCGGCAAATGCCACCACATTAGATTTTGCTTTTGATGTGCACTCTCAATTAGGCGAGCGTTGCATTGGAGGTAAAGTAAATAATAAATTGGTTCCATTAAACCATGTTTTAACCAATGGCGATCAGGTTGAAATTTTAACATCAACCAAACAAACACCTAAAGAAGAGTGGTTAAACTATGTGGTTACAGCCAAGGCCAAAAGTAAAATACGCGATTGGTTTAAGCAGGTGAAAATGCGCGCTGCTGCGATGGGTAAAGAGATTTTGGAACGTAAGTTTAGCCAAGAAAAAATTGCATTTACCAGCGAGGCTCTGCAAGACATGATTGCATATTACAAATTGCCAACAGTAACGGAATTGTATGCACAAGTAGCAGATGAAAAAATTGATAAAACCAAAATTCACATTGCCGAAATATTAGAATATGTAAGGCAACAAAAACTGGAGCATTTACAAGAAGTTAAACAACAGAAGGAAGCAAAAGCAGCGCAAAAAGAATCTAATAAAAATATTCCGAAAGATGGTGTAATTATTGGCGATGACAGCGACCTGCCATACAGCTTCAGTAAATGCTGTAACCCAATTCCGGGCGATGAAATTTTTGGATTTATTACAGTAGGCGAGGGTGTTAAAATTCACCGCACCAATTGCTCAAATGCCATAAGTTTAATGAGCAATTATGGTTACCGTGTGATTAAGGCTAAGTGGGCCAACCAAATTTTCGAAAAATCAAAAGCATTTACCACACACATTAAAGTACAGGGTATTGATAGCGTTGGTATTGTGAGTATCATCACAGATATTATTAGTAAGCAGTTGCAAATTAACATGCATGCCATTCATATCTCTTCAAAGGCAGGTATGTTTGAAGGCAATATTGAATTGGAAGTTTATGATACTGCTCAGTTAGAGGAGTTAATGAATAAAATTAAAGCAGCCAGCCCGCTTATTAAAGTAAGCAGGGAAGATATGATTTAATACAGGTCAGTATTGATGCGGCTTTGGGTTGTGTTAGGCATAACTTATTCAACATTATTTTATTAATGCCAAAATGTGTGTTATTTTGCGGCATTGTTGAAGCAAGGTATGCAGGCAAATCAATCAACCGAAAACATAAAAGATGAAGTTAAGAAGTTGTTTATCGCTTTTTTAGAGCAAAAACAACAGCGTAAAACCCCCGAACGTTTTGCCATCTTAGACGAAATATACAGCAGCAAAGAGCATTTTGATGTGGAAACCTTATATGTTCACATGAAAAATCGCAACTACAGGGTTAGTCGTGCTACGGTATACAATACTTTAGATTTATTGCTTGATGCCGGTTTAGTTACCAAACACCAATTTGGTAAAAACCTGGCCCGTTACGAAGGTGCTTATGGTCATAAACAACACGACCATATGATTTGTAACCACTGCAATCGCATCTTAGAATTTTGCGATCCTCGTATTCAACAAATAAAAAGTATGATGGGCGATTTGCTTGATTTTACTGTTACAGAACACTCGTTACACCTTTTTGGTAATCCTAAAGTTACCAACGGAAAATGTAACACGTGCAGCAAACAAATTGCCTCTTAGAAACAGAATTTAATTACGGTTTAAGCATTGTTTAAACCCAACGATATAATAAAGTAAAAATGATAGATGTAGTTTTAGGCCTTCAGTGGGGTGATGAGGGAAAAGGAAAAATTGTTGACGTATTAACACCACAGTATGATGTTGTTGCCCGTTTTCAGGGCGGACCAAATGCCGGTCACTCGTTAGAGTTTAATGGACAAAAGCATGTTTTAAATACCATTCCTTCAGGTATTTTTCATCAGCATACCATCAATATTATTGGTAATGGTGTGGTAATTGACCCTATTACATTAAAAAAAGAAATTGAGAAAGTAATGGCTTCGGGAGTTGATCCCCGCAAGAACATGTACATTTCAGAAAAAGCACATTTAATTATTCCAACACACCGTTTGGTGGATGCTGCTAGCGAAGCACACAAAGGAGAACATAAAATTGGTTCTACCTTAAGAGGTATAAGCCCAACTTACCAAGACAAAATTGGTAGAAGTGGTTTACGTATTGGCGATATTTTAACACCAAACTTTAAAGAGAAATACCAAACAGCCGTGGCTAACCATAAGTTGTTGTTAGATAGGTTTGATTTTAGTTATAACCTTGACGAGCATGAGCCTGCGTTTTTTGAAGCGGTTGAATTTTTAAAGCAATTTAAAATCATCAGCTCAGAGTATTTTATAAACAAGTTAATTAGCGAAGGCAAAAAAGTATTGGCCGAAGGTGCGCAAGGTACTTTGTTAGATATTGATTTTGGAACTTACCCGTTTGTAACTTCATCAAATACCATTACCGGTGGTGTGTGCAGTGGATTAGGTGTGGCTCCTCAAAAAATAAATAAAGTATACGGTATATTTAAAGCATACTGTAC
>CAZRVA010000096.1:0-1176 GCA_964603255.1 uncultured Chitinophaga sp. | reverse complement strand
TACATGGAATATGTAGAAGAGCAAGTAGGATTAAAAATGAGTGTAATCTCGATTGGCCCGGATAGGGAGCAAACGATAGTAAGATAAAACAAAAAAGTCGGGCTTGCCCGACTTTTTTTATGGGTTTGAAATTTGGGGTTGCTAAATGTTGGATTTGTTTTAAAATAAGAGTTATTTGGTTCTGTTAAAAATGAGCCAATGAAAAGTTAACTATGATATAAAATGATGGCTCAAGTTCTTGAAAGTAAAACGGAGCTGAACTGCGTTTCGCGCGGCAGCTGGTGAGAGTCCCGTGTTAAGGAAATTAATGCAGTATTAAAATATTTTGAATCATGGAAATAATAAAAAAATTCAGTTTGGTAGATGTTATGTTACATAACAAATTAGGAAGTTTAGATTTAAAAAAATCTGATAAAAATAGTATTGAACTAATATTAGGAAAACCTGATTATGTTGAATATTTTGAAATCACAAATAGTTACAGTTTAACCTACAAAAATCCTCAAATTGAAGTTTTTTATAATAAAGATTCAGAAACGATTGAGCAATTTAAAATTAGTACGGATATAATTATTGGAAAAAAAAACATACTTAATGAAGGGCTAAGTAGGTTATTTTCTGATTTTGATTTATTTTACAAACCTGCTAAAGACATTTTAAGTTTATTCATCAGTAATAATATTTCATTGTATTATATAGATCAGATAAGTGATGAGTATAGCGGATTTTATTATGTTACTAAGCAGGGCGATTTATTAAGATTCATTGAATCATATGGCAGATATAATATTGGGGCCCAATTAATGTCTTTTTCCTGTGTTAACACGGAATTAGCACTTCAACAAGCATATCAAAATAATGCAATTGAAATTACAAAAGATAATTTTATCGTACCTCCTGTATATAATGAATTAAAAAAATATCCTAAAGGTAAAAAGATTAACTGGTAGCCATAATCAGCCCGTTCACGCGGGCGTGTCGCCCGTGTGCAGTAAAACAAAGTATATAGTTAAACAAAAACAACGCAACCCCACTAAGGCAAAACTTGGTGGGGTTATTTTCTTATAAATTTTTATATTTGGGTACGTCTGAGTTTTTGAAAGTCAACCGCAACACTATGGGTGTTCAGTTCAGCCACAATTAATTTAAGATAAAATGAATGGGAAATTTAACTAT
>CAZRVA010000095.1:0-10581 GCA_964603255.1 uncultured Chitinophaga sp. | reverse complement strand
GTTATTCAGAAAGTTTATCCGCATAAAAACGGATGTACAACATGAGCGAAACAATAATAAAGCATTGAATTTAGGGCTTATGGGGTTCATGTAAATTAGGGTTTAATGTTATGGCTAAATAAAAGATTACAAACTTCAAAAGCAAATAAAAAGTTGAATAGTTGTTTTTAAGTGTTGTTTATACAGAAATAACCACTAGGAAGGGCCGCTCACAGAAGCCACGGAATAACACAGATTTTGAAGGAGAACCGCAATTCTTTAACCACAGCGAAAACAGCGATTAATAGTTAGCGCTCACAGAAACCACGGAAGCGCACAGAATTTTAAGAAAAACCGCAACTTATTAACCACAGTGATAGCAGCGACCTCACAGCGAAAACAGCGATTAGTAGTTAGCGCTCACAGAAGCCACGGAAGCGCACAGAATTTGCAATTTATTAACCACAGCGACCTCAACGTTCAAAGAAATCCTCTGTGTCTCCGTGCCTCTGTGGTTCAATCCCATGCCGCAGGCCGTTGTGCCCTCTGTGTTCCCTCTTTGTGGTCTCCGTGGTTAAACCCCATGCCGAAGGCATCCGCGGTGTTCTCTCTCCCATGCCGCAGGCCGTTGTGCCCTCCGTGTTCCCTCTTTGTGCTCTCCGTGGTTAACTCCCATGCCGAAGGCATCCGCTGTGTTCTCTCTCCCATGCCGCAGGCCGTTGTGCCCTCCGTGTTCCCTCTTTGTGCTCTCCGTGGTTAACTCCCATGCCGAAGGCATCCGCTGTGTTCTCTCTCCCATGCCGCAGGCCGTTGTGCCCTCCGTGTTCTCTCTTTGTGCTCTCTGTGGTTAACTCCCATGCAGAAGGCATCCGCTGTGTTCTCACTCCCATGCCGCAGGCCGTTGTGCCCTCCGTGTTCCCTCTTTGTGGTCTTTGTGGTTAACTCCCATGCCGAAGGCATCCGCTGTGTTCTCTCTCCTATGCCGAAGGCATCTTGCTTACCGCTGTGGTTGACTTCTACCACGAGGTGCACAAAGTTTTTTCACAAGGTTCACGAGGCATGGCCATTCAAAGAAATGCTGTGGTTCTATACCCCACACCCGCATATTTCCGTACTAAACGTTTTTACACGGAACAACAACCATATATTACAATTAAGTTTTTACTTTCGTGGTGATGACAAAACCAAGTGTAAGCAGCGTAAATATTACCCGCATCCATGCCAATCAACCCGAACAAACCCTTGATTTATTGGCCGTAGAAGAACCTATGGAAATACGTTTGGGTTTTGGGCCGGCACACATGCGCGAGCAAAAAAGTGTTTCGGTTACCATGCGTACACCCGGCAACGATTTTGAATTGGCGCTTGGTTTTTTGTTTACCGAAGGCATCATACAAAACCCACAAGATATTTATAAAATACAATACTGCACCGAACTAAACACCAAAGAAAACCTGGAAAATATTGTTCGTGTAGAGCTAAAACCTGATTTAGAAATTGACCTCAGTAACTTGCAACGCAACTTCTACACCACCAGCAGTTGCGGGGTTTGTGGCAAAGAAAGTATTGAGGCCATTAAAACCAATTGCCACGTGCAACACATGGATGTAAGTGTGCGCATCAACCCACAAACCATTACCCAATTGCCCGATAAACTGCTTGCCCAACAAAGTGTTTTTGAACACACAGGCGGCATACATGCTTGTGCTTTGTTTGATACAAATGGTAATTTATTACTGTTGCGCGAAGATGTAGGCAGGCACAATGCCTTAGATAAATTAATAGGTGCAGCGTTAAATTCTCCTGCTATTCAACCCAACAAAACCGTTTTGTTATTAAGCGGCCGTGCCAGTTTTGAGTTGTTGCAAAAAGCAGCCATGGCAGGCATTCCAATAGTTTGTGCAGTGGGCGCGCCAAGCAGTTTGGCGGTAGAAACTGCACAATCGTTTAACATTACTTTGGTTGGTTTTTTGCGTAACCAGCGTTTTAATATTTACTCAACCCCACAACGTATAACCCTTTAATTTATGAGTGCCATTAAACAACAAGAAAACAAACTTTTTAACCTGGCTACCGAGGTCATAAATTTTACTTCGTGTAACTTGTTTTTAACCGGGAAAGCCGGAACAGGTAAAACCACTTTTTTAAAACAAATTAAGGAACAATCGCAGAAAAACGTGGCCATTGTTGCACCTACAGGTGTGGCAGCCATTAATGCAGGTGGCGTTACCATGCATTCGTTTTTTCAGTTGCCGTTTAATTTATACTTGCCTTCATCAACCAATATTTTTGGTAATAATGCCACGGTTGATAAACACCAACTGCTAAAAAACTTACGCTTTAACAAAGAAAAAATTGAATTGCTAAGCGAGCTCGATTTATTAATTATTGATGAGGTAAGTATGGTTAGGGCTGATTTGCTTCAGGCTGTTAATGATATTTTGCAACATGTGCGCCACAACAACAAACCTTTTGGTGGCATACAATTGCTGCTTATTGGCGATTTGTTTCAATTGCCTCCGGTGGTTTCGGATGATGAATTGGAATTGATGCGCAAGGAATATGAAAGTCCTTTCTTTTTTAGTGCGCCTGTAATGCGCGAACACCCGCCTTTGTTTATTGAGTTAAAGGAAGTTTACCGACAAAAAGAGGCTTCGTTTGTTGATTTGTTAAACAACATTAGGAACAATACCTTAACCACAACCGATCTTGAAATATTGCGCAGCAGGCATATTTCAAACCTTAAAAACCACACACCCAAAGGCATTACCCTTACCACACACAACCGCATGGCCGATGAAATTAACCAGCGCGAGTTGGCCAAATTGCCGGGTAAAACTTTATTGTTTAGCGGTGCCATAAATGGCGAATTTTCCGAAAAAGCCTTACCTACTGAAATGGATTTGCAACTAAAACCAGGTGCGCAAATTATGTTTATTAAAAACGATTCTAGTCCGGAGAAGCGCTACTACAACGGTAAGTTGGCTACTGTAAAATATGTAAGCATAGAAACCATTAGGGTTGAATTTAACGACACGCAAGAAACCTTTGAAATAGAGAAAGAAAAGTGGACGAATATAAAGTACACGTTAAATAAAGAAACCAACAAACTGGAAGAAGAAGAATTGGGTAGTTTTACGCAATATCCCATCCGTTTGGCGTGGGCCATAACCATACATAAAAGTCAGGGTTTAACTTTTGATGATGTGGTGATTGATGCCGGAAGTTCATTTGCTGCTGGTCAGGTTTATGTGGCATTAAGCAGGTGTCGTACCCTTGATGGTATTACTTTGTTATCGCACATTACGCCAAATAGTGTGCAGTCTGATTCTCGCATTTTAAAGTTTGCGCAGCAAGAAAACAGTACCGATTTTATTGAGCAAAGGTTGCAAGAAGAGAAGCCCAAATTTGCAGCTCAGCTGCTTTTAAAAACTTTTGATTGGAGTAAACTTTTGGTTGAAATTAATGGATATAACCAATTAGTAAACAGTAAACAACTCCCCGACCATGAAATGATAAAAAGTGTTTCATCGGTATTGTTAGACCGGGCCAAAGAGCAGCAACAAACAGCAGATAAGTTTGTAAAACAGTTGGAGGTTATCCTTCAAACTCAACCCATAAATGGTGCTTTATTAAACGAGCGCGTTACCAAAGCCAAGCAATATTTTGCTAGGGTTATTCATGATGAATTGATATTGCCGGTAAACAAAATTCAAAGTTTTTTATTGGGTAAAGTAAGGGTAAAACAATTTACCAACGACACCAACGATTTAGAAGCTTTGTTATGGAAAAAGCTAAATCAAGTTCAGCGCATAACTTTTGGCGAGTTTACGTTTGATGTACCTTTGATAGAAAGAAAGGTTGTGGTGAGTAAAGCGGCATCAACCAAAACAGAAAAAGGCAGTACCAAATTGATTACACTTGAGTTTTACCAAAAAGGTATGGATATCATTGCAATTGCCAAACAGCGCGGCATTACCACCGGAACGGTAGAAGGTCATTTGGCTGAATTTGTGGGAACAGGTCAGGTTAATGTGTTTGATTTTTTATCTCAACGAGATATTGATGAGATACAAAAGGCAGTTGTTGAACTTGATACCACCGATTTAAAACCAATTAAAGAAAAGATGGGCGAGGCATTAAGTTACTCGCAAGTAAAAATGGGACTAAGTTATTTAGCCAAAGTTAAATCGGCAGAGGCTTTGTAAAAGCGATTGGCTTCATTTATTTTAGATTTAAATTAGATAAAAATATTACAACAAACAACCACATGAAAATACGTATAAAAGGAAACAGCATTAGGCTAAGATTAACCCAAACCGAAGTAGCCAACTTTGCCAAAGATGGATATTTGGAAGAACATACGGAGTTTGGAAATGCCACATTTACGTACGCTTTGGCCAATGATGCAGCGGTTCAAACCTTAAGTGCAAAAATGGAAGGAGCAAAAATTACTGTGCAAGTCCCTCCTGCTTTGGCGCAAAACTGGACGGGTACTAATGAAGTTGGTTTTCAGCACAAGCAAGCCTTAGGCAATGGTAAAGAGTTGTTTTTGTTGGTAGAAAAAGACTTTGTGTGTTTAGATAACACCTTCGAAGACCAAAGCGATAATTACCCGAACCCAAATGCTCACTGTTAAGTAGAAATTATGCAGGAGCAAGCGAAGGGAGAATCATGTCACCCTTTCAGGGTTGGGATATTGGTTCCGCCTCCTCGCGGTAGAGTAATGCCACCTCTTCGAGGTTAGCTTAATGGATGATGGATATTTTTAAGCACAGTGTCACCCCTTCTGGGTTAGAATCATGTCACCCTTTCAGGGTTGGGATATTGCTTCCGCCTCCTCGCGGTAGAGTAATGCCACCTCTTCGAGGTTAGCTTATGGATGATAGAAGTTAAATGTGCGAGCCAATTCAGAATATGTTCAACTCCGAAGGAGTGAAACTACTCTAACCCGCAGGCAATAATACATACTCAAACTCCGAAGGAGTGACATTGTTGTACCAAACAGAAAAAGATAGATTATACAAACCCTGAAAGGGTAATATTATTCTACTAGAAAGAATAAACATGCCGTAAAACTCCGAAGGAGTGACATTATTATACAATACTTAGCATGAAAAGATAGATTAAATTAAACCATGAAAGGGTGATATTACCCTACCAAACAGACAATGATGCAATAAAAACCATGAAAGGGTGATATTATTCTACAAATTATTAACCATTAAATATAAAACCAATGTCAGGAACATTTTCACAAATTTACATCCAAGTGGTATTTGCCGTGAAGGGGCGCAGATGCCTTATGCACAAAAAATGGAGAAAAGAACTCCATAAATACATGTCGGGCATCATAGAAAACAAAGGACATAAAAGCATCATCGTAAATGGTGTAGCAGATCATGTGCATTTGTTTATTGGCTTAAAACCGGTCATGGCCTTATCTGATTTGGTGAGGGATATTAAAAACAATTCATCAAAATGGATAAACGAAAACAATTTTATTGATGACAAATTTGAGTGGCAAAATGGCTATGGCGCTTTTAGTTACAGTAAGGGTCACGTAGGCAACGTTTATCAGTACATTATGAATCAAGAAACGCACCATGCCAAAACCAGCTTTAAAGAAGAGTACATAAACTTTTTGGATACCTATGAGATTCCATACGAGGAGCGCTTTTTGTTTGAATGGATTGATGATCTGGAGGAATGGGAATAATGCCACCTCTTCGGGGTTAGCCTATGGATGAAAGATGTTTTTTAAGCACAGTGCCACCCTTTCGGGGTTAGAATAATGCCACCTCTTCGAGGTTAACTTATGGATGCTTGATGTTTATGGACAGATACAAACCCTGAAAGGGTGACATTACTCTACCAAACAAATGATGATGTAATCCAAACCCTGAAAGGGTGATACTATCCTACCAAAGACATTATACATTAAAATCTGTATTTTTACGGGAGCAAATCAAACCCAAAACCATGCTCACTGATATCAACCCAAAATTGCCCATGCGCAATATCAATGTTACCAAAGATTATTACACCAACCAATTGGGTTTTGAAATATTTGGTAACCATCATTCAACCGATTATTTGATGTTGCAAAAAGATAATATTCAGATTCACTTTTTTGAGCATAATACATTGAATCCATTAGAAAATTATGGTCAAGTATATATCCGTGTGAATAATATTGAGCAATTTTACCAATCGCTGTTAGATAAAAATGTGGCTATACATCCTAACGGACAGTTAGCCACAAAACCATGGGGACAAAAAGAGTTTTCCTTACTTGACCCGGATCATAATTTGCTTACGTTTGGTGAAACGGTAATATAAAAGTATACACGCTAATATTACTATCTTGCTTTAACTAATATCACTCCTTAAACCAAAATTATGATACTAAAAAT
The DNA here is from genome assembly GCA_964603255.1 of uncultured Chitinophaga sp. Lineage (GTDB taxonomy): Bacteria > Bacteroidota > Bacteroidia > UKL13-3 > UKL13-3 > UBA6183. The sequence continues at coordinate 4,186 of CAZRVA010000095.1, read as the reverse complement.
TGATGGCAACAAACTAGAATTACGAAGCGATAGTGGATCTTTTATCAGAACTATTGTTACAAGTAAAGTTATGGATGCCGACTTAAGTAGCGATGAAACAATGATATTGATAACACTAAGTGATGGTAAAGTGGAACTTAGAAGCATTACAGGTTCGTTTATCAGAAGCATCACCACAAACAAAGTTAAACGCGCCCGCTTTCAAGGAAACGATGTGGCATTAACTTTAGAAACCGGTAAAATAGAACTTAGAAGTATCACTGGTTCTTATATCAGGACAATTTAACGAATACCCACAAAAGTTGGTTACCAAAAATGACCATTAAATGGTGTATTCTTGAACTGCTTTTTACTACTTTTGAATCATGGCACACAACAATCCAAATCCGGAGAACCCAGAAGAGTTTTTAGATATAAAACTTACTGAACCCAAAGAAACAGCTGCAGGTATTCCTGCCGTTATATCTGCGGTTAAGCATGTGTTTAGCGAAATGGGCCCTATTCGCGGTACAAACGCCTTGCTTAAGGTAAATCAAAAAGATGGATTTGATTGCCCGGGTTGTGCCTGGCCCGACCCTGATGATGAGCGCTCGCCTATTGCCGAGTATTGCGAGAATGGTGCAAAAGCCATTGCCGAAGAAGCAACTACCAAAGCGCTTTGGCCAAAGTTTTTTGAAGAAAATAGTGTTGCCGAATTGTCTAATTTAAACGATTATGAAATTGGTAAAAAAGGACGTGTAGCACAACCTATGTATTTGGCAAAAGATGCCACACATTACAAACCTATTTCGTGGAAAAATGCATTTAATTTAATTGCCGAAAAGCTTAATCATTTACCTACACCAAACGATGCTATTTTTTATACATCAGGACGGACAAGTAACGAAGCAGCTTTTTTATACCAACTTTTTGTGCGCGAATTTGGCACCAATAATTTACCCGATTGCAGCAATATGTGTCACGAAAGTAGTGGTGTCGCATTAAGCGAAAGTGTTGGTATTGGTAAGGGGTCGGTTAAACTAGAAGATTTTTATGAAGCGGAGGTCATTGTTATTTTAGGACAAAATCCTGGTACCAATCATCCACGTATGTTAAGTGCTTTACAAAAAGCAAAAGCAAACGGATGTACCATTATTTCCATCAACCCACTTAAAGAAACCGGATTAATGGGATTCAATAATCCGCAAAAATTAAACGGTGTATTGGGTATCAAATCGCAGTTAACGGATATTTATTTACAGGTAAAAATTAATGGCGATTTAGCTTTACTAAAAGCCATAGAACAATTGCTTTGGGTTGAAGAGCAAAAAAATCCGGGTTCTGTTTTTGATTTAGATTTTATAAAAAATCATACTTATGGATACGAGCAACTGAAAGAAACCTTCAATCAATACAACTTAAACGAGTTGAGTGAAGCTTGCGGAATTTCGGTTGATGATATTATTAAAACCGTTGAGGCCATTAAACACAAAAAGAAAATAATTGCCTGCTGGGCCATGGGATTAACGCAACACAAAAATGCAGTTGATACCATTAAAGAAGTGGTAAACTTATTACTACTAAAAGGCAGTATTGGCAAGCCCGGAGCTGGAACCTGCCCTGTTCGCGGACATAGTAATGTGCAAGGCGACAGAACCATGGGCATTTACGAAAAACCATCTAAAGCATTTATTGATAAATTAAACAGTGTGTTTAACATCAACGCACCGTATGAGCATGGTTATGATGTTGTGGATGCCATAAAAGCCATGCATAATGAACCCGGAAAAGTATTTATTGCCATGGGTGGCAACTTTTTATCGGCAACACCTGATACTAAATACACTGCAGAAGCATTAAACAAATGTAGTTTAACAGTACAAATCAGTACAAAATTAAACCGCAGTCATTTAATTACAGGACAAGAAGCATTGATATTACCCACCTTTGGACGAAGTGATAAAGACGTGAATGCAAATGGAGAAGTGCAAATAGTAAGTTGCGAAAACTCTATGGGTGTGGTGCAATTGAGCAAAGGCAGTTTAAAACCGGTAAGCAATCAGTTGTTAAGTGAAACGGTAATTGTGTGCAAATTGGCTCAGGCTACATTTGGCAACAAAACACAAACACCTTGGACTTTGTATCAGCAGCATTACGACCATGTGCGTGATGCCATAGAAAAAACCATTGCAGGTTTTGATGATTACAACAAACGTGTACGCGAACCAGGTGGATTTTACTTACCAAACGGTTCTCGTGAAGGTAAGTTCAACACCTTTACCGGTAAAGCTAATTTTAACGTAGCTCAAGTTACTTTTAACAAATTGGCTGATGATGAATTGTTGATGATGACCATTAGAACCCACGATCAGTTTAACACCACCATTTATGGTTTAGACGATCGTTATCGTGGTATTTACAACGAACGTAGGGTTATTTTAATGAACGAAAAAGACATTGTTAAATTGGGTTACCAAGCCGGAGATGTTGTTGATTTATACAACTACCACGATGGTGTGGAGCGTGTAGCACATAAGTTTATGATTATTGCCTACAACATTCCAGAGCAATGTTGTGCTACTTATTTCCCCGAAACCAATGTATTGGTTCCAATAAACTCGGTTGCTGATAAAAGCAATACACCTACCAGTAAATTTGTGGTGCTAAAACTTAAAAAGCACCAAAGTAATTAAGCTGTATTGGTTTGAGTTGATGTTTGAACCATAGCATCACCAAACTTTTCATTTGCTTTTAATTTCATAGTTGTTACTTGCGGACATGTTTCCTAAACTAAATCCTAAATCTATTTTTATAGGCGTTGCTGCAGTTGGAGTGGCTTTTTTTGTGGGACGATTAACGGTATCAAAACAAAAAAACAGTACTGCTCCTGCACAAAATAATGTAGCATCAACCAACTCAGGCACAACATTAACAAGTCCATTGTTATCATGCATAGACCCAAATGTGATTGATATGCGTGAGTTAAAAACTTTTAAAAACGACATCAACCAATACATTAACAAAGCGCTATTAAAAAGCAGCGACTTGCACATCTCATTTTATTTCCGGGATTTAAACAACGGTATTACCATTGGCGTAAATGAAAAAGAATTATTTAGTCCGGCCAGTTTAATGAAAGTACCTGTACTGATTACCGTTTTAAAGGCAGCCGAGCAAAAAAGTGACTTATTATCCACTCGTATTCAATACGTAAAATCTAATTTTAAAGATGTAGACGAAGAAAGTGGTTTTGAAAAAGTAGACCAACAATACTACACAGTTGAAGAATACCTGAAACATATGATTGTTTATTCTGATAATGCTTCTACCCTTTTATTGGCCAAGTTTATTGGTATAGAAAACGTATTACGCACCGAAGAAGATTTAAATTTAAATCATGCCAAAGATGCCAACAGCAACACCAACTTTGTTTCGGTACTTAGGTATGCCGCTGTGTTTAGGGTGTTGTACAATGCTTCGTATTTAAGCAAAGCCATGTCGGAAAAAGCCTTACAATTATTAACCCAAGCCAACTACAAAGGCGGTATTAGGGCTGCAATTCCGGCTCAATATATGGTTGCTCATAAATATGGCGAACGCGATGTGTTTGATGAAAAAGGCAAACGCAATACCTTACAATTGCATCATTTTGGCATTGTGTATTACACCGGCAAACCTTATATTTTAGGTGTTATGACACGCGGAAGTACACGCGAACTCAAAGAACAAATTATAAAAGACCTATCAGAAATTGCGTTTAAAGCTGTTGATGCCCAAATGAAAAAGGGCGAAAAAGTTGTTTTTAGCGAGTAAGTATGTTTTATAAAGTATTTTCTTAACTCAAGAATTGGCTAAAATTTTTAATCATAAACTTTACCAAGAGTTTATCTTGAAGTAATGACTAAAGGACTCTATTGGACTTCGAGAATTTTACTTAACAATCAATGAGGGCGTTTGTGCAATGGCCATTGTAAGCAATCCCGAAGCTGCGTTCGGGATTTAAAACCAGAAACGCAATGGCTTGGATTGCGCGGAAAAAACTGACTCAGTAGATTGTTGTAAAATTCAATTAAGCCCCAAGCTTCGGATGGGTTAGCAAGCCCCAATTCAAAGAATTTTCAATTTTCTTTTCGTACTTTTTTAGCTCCAACCTTAAAGTTGTTTAAATGCCTCGCTGAATACTAAAGTATTTTAGAAAAAAGTACTG
>CAZRVA010000094.1:0-10633 GCA_964603255.1 uncultured Chitinophaga sp. | reverse complement strand
ATATAAAACACAGTAAGATGAATAAACTAAAAGGCGCGCGGAGCAAAGCTCCGCGCGCCTTTTTTAATTCGTTTCATTTCAACTTATCCTACTTCAATCCTATTCCATAAAAACCTTTACTTCCATCAGGATTTATTCCTCCTAACAAAACTCCTTCTCCAGCATTTTCTAATGCAGTTTTTACTTCACTTGGAGTTGCAACCGGACGTTTGTCTATGCTAGTAATAACAAAACCTACAGGTACTCCGGCTTTCTTTAAAATGCTTTTATCGGCAACTTTTTTAACGCGAACTCCGTTGGTAATTTTCAACTTCAATCTATCTTCACGATTTACAGTTTCAAACTCCGCATCTAAAACTTTATTGCTTTCTACTTTTTCTGACTTTACAATTCCGGTTTTTCCTTCTTTGTTTTTAAGTATGGCCTCGAAATTCATTTCCTTGTTATCACGCAATACGGTGAGTTTAACCTTATCACCAGGACTGCGTTTTCCAACTTGTTCTTGTAACTCGCTGCTGCTGTTTACAACTACATCATCAACCTTAATAATCACATCACCATCTTTAACCCCAGCATCTTCGGCACTGCTATTTGGGTTTACCTTTGCCACATAAACGCCACGTACTTCACGCAAACCTTCTTTATCGGCTAACTGGCTGTTTACATCCTGTATACTTACACCTAAGAAACCTCTTTGTACCTCTCCATACTTGGTCAAATCGCCAATAACTTTTTTCATTAGGTTAGCCGGTACAGCAAATGCATATCCCGCATATTGTCCGGTTTGACTTGCGATAGCAGTATTTATTCCAACCAATTTACCATCTGATGTAACCAACGCACCACCACTGTTTCCGGGATTAACTGCCGCATCAGTTTGTATAAAGCTTTCAATACTGTATTGACTTTCCGGATTACGGGCATCGCGCAATAAGTTTAAATTACGGCCTTTTGCACTAACAATACCTGCTGTTACCGTACTAGTTAAGTTAAACGGATTACCTACAGCCAAAACCCATTGCCCAACTTTTACATCATCACTATTACCAACAACAGCATATTGTAAATTAGACTCATCTATACGAAGCAATGCTAAATCTGTATTTGGATCTTTTCCTAAAAGCTCAGCATTATACTCACGCTTATCATTTAAAATTACCCTAATTTTTGTAGCACCATCTATAACGTGGTTGTTGGTTACAATATATCCATCGGCACTAATAATAACACCACTACCAGATCCACTGCGAGGCGTGTTAGGCATTTCAAATCCAAAACCTGGACCAAATAAATCAAATGGATGCATTTGTTGTTGACGGTCTTGTTGTTTTGGTTCAACGGTTGTAACTATATGTACAACAGTTGGCGTAACCAAATCGGCAACCTCCACAAAATCAGGGCGACTGCCTGCTTCGTTTAAACTGGCATACCTAGCTAGGTAATTTGCTGAAAAAGTGTCAGCCTGTTTGTCATCAATTAACTTCGTAATACCAATAGCTGCAAGTCCTCCAAGACTAGCAACAGCAAATAATCCCAAGTATTTTTTCATATTCTGATGCATAACTTTTTGTTTAATATGATATGGTTTTCAAACAATGTTCCATTTTTTTTGATTGGACTTTAAACGCAATTAGCAAAATTTTATTTTACCATTCGAAAATTTGTACAACTTTGCAGTATAAACGCATATGCCAAACTTTTCACACGACTCTCACCAATTTTATTTTGAGCGATACTTGCGCAACAAACTATCGGGTGCAGAAAAGTTGCAGTTAGAAGAACGTTTGGCAAACGATACCGAATTGCGTGAAGCATTTGAACATTACAAATCAAACCGCAAAACTTTCCTTAAAGAATTAATTGCCGAACATGACAAAGGCCCCAAAAGAAGCCGATTGGCAAATATATTTTATCTTGCAGTTACCATCATCGGAATTTCGGTAGCATTGAATTATTACCTTGAAAACAGAACATTAAAAGAAGAAATTAATCGCGATAAAAAACTGATTAAAAGATTGGTTTCTCACATTCCATATTTGGGCAAAAAAATAATAAAAGATACGGCTGATTTTGCAGTTATTGAACCGGAAAAAATTCCTAAATCAAAACCATCAACCCAAACCCAAAGCAGTAATACCATAGTAAAAACAGAACAAATTAGTGTTGATACATTGATATTTGACACCATTATTATCCCAATTAGAAGGAGTTATTTTGACGAAAGGTTAAGCTTTTATTTAACTGAAATTGATAGTACTTTATCAAATGCTGAAATACAAAATTTAGTAATAAAAAACAGTACCAAATACGACATCAAACACAAAACTTCGCCAATTAGTGTAGCCGTTTGGAGTGCCAATAAACCCAGTTATAAATTTGATGGTAACAACTTAAAAATAAACGGTATTTCGATGCCTTTTAAAATGTTGTTGGTTAAAGATGGCGGAGAGATAACCTGGCTTACACCCGATAAAGAAATTATATTGGTGGCCGATAACCAAATTCATACTTACTAAACACATGCAACTTAATTTTTTTAAATACCAAGGCACTGGCAACGATTTTATTATGATTGACGACAGGGAGTTTTTATTCCCGACTAGTGATACCGCCTTGGTTGCTCGTTTGTGTGATAGGAAATTTGGCATTGGTGCTGATGGTTTAATTTTGCTTCAACCCCACCCTACCCAGAGTTATTTTATGAAATATTATAATAGCGATGGAAACGAAAGTACCATGTGTGGTAATGGAGGAAGATGTTTAGCTGCATTTGCACTACACACTGGCGCTGTTAGCGGAGCACACACTTTTATGGCTATTGATGGCTTGCATGATGTAGAGTTTGATGGCGACTTAAACGAATCGGTTTGGATTAAACTAAAAATGAAAGATGTGAATGAGGTGGAGAGCAGAGCTAACAATGTTTTTGTGCTTAACACAGGTTCGCCACATTACGTGCAGTTTACACCAAAGCCTCTGAAAGATTTGGATTTAGTTGCAGATGCCAAACACATCAGATACAATCAAGAGTTTGCTAAAGAAGGCATCAATGTAAATTTTATAAACTTATTAGGATTACACCATATTAGCATGCGTACATACGAGCGCGGTGTAGAAGATGAAACCCTAAGTTGTGGTACCGGAGTTACAGCAGCTACACTTAGTGCCGCTTTACTAAACAACCTGCCAAATGGTGTACACACCACAGAGGTAACTACTCTGGGTGGTACTTTAAAAGTAACATTTACTTACCATGCACAAAACCACTCATTTACCAACGTTTGGCTACAAGGTCCTGCTACCCGCGTTTTTAAAGGAACTGTGGATATATAGAGGATAACTATCTTCAAATATTTTATGGGTTAAATACTGGCATTGGCTTACCTTAGCGCAATTAAATTAGGGTAAACTTTGCTAGTTGTAAATACAATGCCATTCGATTTGGTTTATACACTTATAAACCATCCGCACATTGGGTTTGTGCTAGAGCCACATGTGGTTCAGATAAACTCTTTGGGCAATTTTACCCTAACCCATCAACGTGTTTTTAGTAAAACTGCCGATTATTTTTCGAAGAAAATTTCTGATTCTGATATCAAACTCATAAAAATACTGGATGAGTTGGATGACGATTATTTGGTTAAGAAATTTTATGTAGGCGGAAAAAAGAAAATGCGCACTGCCGAGTTTTTTGAACGTAATAAAAATGATGATTTTTTAATGAATGCCATTAGGGCGTTTATTGATGAACGCATGAACAAAGCATTGAATTTATTGCGTGGAAAAACCATCTACAAAATGGGTAACGACAATAATCCTACGTCTCAAAAAATTACGATTTCAACAGAAAAAGCTTCTGTGCTTTTTCATTTCAGAAGAGACCAAGAAGGCACCCGTTACTTTCCTACCATTAAATACGGTGGGCAACGTATTGAGTTTATGTACAAGGGCGCAAATGTTATTTGTAACACTCCGGCATGGATGTTACTAAACGATAAATTATTTGACTTTGCCAAAGAAGTAGATGGAAAAAAACTGCAACCTTTTTTAAACAAACGCTTTATTCAAATTGCCAAAAGCGCTGAAGAAACCTACTTTAACAAGTTTGTTACGCAATTGGTAGAGAAGTATGATGTGTATGCCGAAGGATTGGAAATTGTTACCAAACCAGTTGCTGCACACACTGTTTTAAAAGTACAGATGTATGAAGGAGAACAACTTTCGCTCAAACTCACATTTAATTATGGTGCATCAAACTTTGAGTACGGCACACAGCAAGTTGTAAGTGTTGTGGTTGAGAAACATGGCGATAACTACACTTTTATACGATTTAAGCGCAACAATAACTGGGAAGAAGAACAGAAAAAACAAATAGAACAATTAGGCCTGCAGCAACTAAACGGACCTTATTTCAGTTTAAAAAGTGCATCACCACAATTAGATACACACGAGTTAATTAAACTTGAAACTACTAACAAATACGAATTTTTAGAGTGGTTAAATGAAAATACAGAAACACTTCGCCAACAAAATATTTTAGTTGAACAAGGCACTGATTTTAATAAATATTTTATTGGTCATAGACACATAAAATTGGAAGTTACCGAACAGCGCGATTGGTTTGATGTAAAAGCAGTTGTGCAGTTTGGTGATTACACTTTTAGTTTTATGGCACTAAAAGAATATATACTTAAAGGCAAACGTGAGTTTATTTTACCTAACGGACAAATTGCCATCATACCCAATGAATGGTTTGGTAACCTTGGCGGTATGCTTGCTTTTAGTACAAGCGATGATGAAATATTATTAGAGAAACAGCACATTGGCTTAATTGAAGAACTTAATTATAGTGGCGGAAAGTATTTGCGCCTGAGTGATAAGTTAGAAAAAATGAAAGCTTATGGACAAGTGCGCGACATTAATATGCCTGTTGATTTCATTGGTACTTTGAGGCCCTACCAAAAAGCTGGTTTTAACTGGTTTTATTTTTTAAAACAAAACAAATTTGGTGGCTGCCTTGCCGATGATATGGGTTTAGGTAAAACCATACAAACACTTGCTTTGCTTCAAAAAGAAAAAGAATTGTATGCCATTACCAAACTAACCACCAAACAAACAGAAACATCAACCCAAATAATACAAACAGAACCAATTGCACCACAACTGCATTTGTTTGATGAAGCAACTGCGGTTGCTACACCTACAGTTGCAGAGATACAATCTTCTACCATGATGATTGAAGATAGTATGCAAACGCATATCAAAACATCATTAATTGTGGTTCCAAACTCGTTGGTATATAATTGGTATAACGAGGCCAGAAAATTTACACCCAACTTAAAAGTATTGGTGTACACAGGCATTAACCGCGAGAAAAACCCGCAAACGTTTTTGGCTTACGATTTGGTAATTTCTACGTACGGAACTGTTCGTGTGGATGTAGATTTACTTAAAAACTTTCCTTTCAATTACATCATTTTAGATGAAAGTCAATCGATAAAAAATCCGCAATCGCAATCATCAAAAGCAGTTAAACAACTTAAAGGCTCAAACAAATTGGTATTAACCGGTACACCTATAGAAAACAGTGTATCCGAGTTATGGAGTCAGTTGGCTTTTATAAACCCGGGCTTGTTGGGTAACTTACAAAGTTTCAACGAACGTTTTGTAACACCTATTGAACGTGGTAAAGACGTGCATAAATTGCAACAACTTAAGGCCATTATTAAACCTTTTGTTTTACGCAGAACCAAAGACCAAGTAGCTACTGAACTTCCTGAAAAAATTGAGCAGGTAGTTTATAGCAACATGACCGAAGAACAAGCCGAGGCATACGAAACTGTTAAATCGCATTACCGCAACGAGATTTTAAAATCCATTAAAGAATTTGGCATTAACAAATCGCAGTTTGCCATTTTGCAAGGCTTAACCAAGTTGCGTCAAATAGCTAACCACCCTATTTTAACAAACCCGGAATACAGCGGACAATCAGGTAAGTTTGATGAGTTAATTGCCCGTGCTGAAACGGCACAACAAGAAGGCCATAAGGTTTTAATTTTTTCGCAGTTTGTTAAACAACTTGATATTTACAAACAGCATTTTGATAGCAAAGGCTGGAACTATTGTTACCTGGATGGTAGCATGAGTAACGAGCAAAGGCAACAAGCGGTACAAAAGTTTCAAACCGATGAAACCATCAATTACTTTTTAATATCACTAAAAGCAGGTGGTGTAGGCTTAAACTTAACCCAAGCTGATTATGTGTTTATCATCGACCCATGGTGGAACCCCGCAGTGGAGCAGCAAGCCATTGACCGCTCACACCGTATTGGTCAAACCAAAACCGTATTTACCTACAAGTTTATAACTAAGGATACTGTAGAAGAGAAAATTCTGGCTTTGCAACAAAAGAAAAAGGAATTAGCAGGAAGCATAATAACAAACGAAGAAAGTTTTATTAAAACGATTAATGTAGATGAAATTATAGAATTATTGAGTTAGCTTCGCATTTGTAATCTATTAAACAAATGAAAAAACTACTCGTAACCATTTTATCTATTCCTTTATTCTTACAAGCACAAGATTTCCCAAAAAGCAAGTGGAGTATAGGTTCTAATTTCTCAACTGATATAAACTATCGTACATTTAACGTGCGCAATGAGAGTTTTTACAAATCGATAGCATCCAACCGAAGAGATGTTGAATTGCCATCATTGGGCTATTCAACTGGAATACAGGTTCAATATCATTTTAATCCCAAATACAACATTACAACAGGATTACAGTACTCAACAAGGGGATATCAAACCGAAGATATTGATATTAGACAAGGAAGTGGAGATCCTTCTGTGCCAAAAACAATTCAAATCAAATTCAAATATCGTTACATTGATTTACCCGTCCATTTTAGGCGTTATTTCGGATCCCAAAAAGTACAATTTGTTGCGGGTGTTGGTTTCAATGTAAATTTACTATTGGATAGCAAACAAGAAGCATCATATAACTACGACAAATATTCAGAAATTGAAACCGTTGATGTGACTAAATTTATGAAACGTTACAACCTTTCTCCAATGGTCTCAATGGGAGTGAACTTCAGGGTTGATGACAATTTAAATCTATTATTGGAACCTGTATTTAGACACCAAGTTTTAATAAATGGAGGAACATGGCCAATGGATGAGTATTTAAACAGTACAGGTATTAACTTTTCTGCTTTTTATAGATTTTAGATTTGTTAATTTAGATGAACCTTAAGTAGGTTATACGTGTTTTTGACGCATGAAAAATACTGTTGCATACGCGTAGTTTAGGGTTTAACACGTACTTCATGTTTTAAAATGCCCATTACAATCCAACACAAACATTTACAGCAGCTTTTATTTTCATACATCAACTAAAAATTAGCGGTAATTGCTATAATATTGCATGATATTACATTTTAACATACATTAAACATGAGCAATACATCAACCCAAGCTAACGCCATGAATAAAAGAGATTTATTACAACAAAAGCGCGATGAAGCGCAATTAGGCGGTGGTCAGGCCCGCATAGATTCACAACATAAAAAAGGAAAACTTACCGCTCGCGAACGTATACATTTTTTATTGGATGAAGGCAGCTTTGAGGAAATTGGTGCTTTTGTAACCCACCGCAGCAAAGACTTTGGCATGGAAAAACAACAGTTTTTGGGAGATGGTGTTGTAACAGGATACGGAACAATTGATGGCCGTTTGGTTTATGTTTTCTCACAAGATTTTACCGTTTTTGGTGGATCGCTAAGCGAAACCCATGCCGAGAAAATTTGTAAATTAATGGACATGGCCATGAAAGCCGGAGCGCCAATAATTGGTTTAAATGATTCGGGAGGAGCACGTATACAAGAAGGTGTAGTTTCACTTGGTGGCTATGCCGATATTTTTTATCGCAACACCATGGCTAGTGGCGTAATTCCACAAATATCAGCCATTATGGGCCCATGTGCAGGTGGTGCAGTGTACAGCCCTGCCATTACAGATTTTATTATGATGGTTGAAAATACCTCATACATGTTTGTAACCGGCCCTAACGTGGTTAAAACCGTTACCCATGAAGAAGTAACATCAGAAGAACTTGGTGGTGCATCAGTACATTCAACCAAAAGTGGTGTAGCACATTTTACTGCGGCAAACGAAATTGACTGCATCAACCAACTAAAAAAGTTAATAAGCTACATACCTAGCAACTGCGAGGAAAGAACACCTAACTTACCTTATGAAGCTGCAAGCGAATTAAGAGAAGGGTTGAAAAATATTGTACCAGAAAACCCAAATCAACCTTACGACATGCGTGAGGTAATTGAACAAATTGCCGATGAAGGTTCGTTTTACGAGGTGCATAAAAACTATGCAGAAAACATTGTAGTGGGTTTTGCTCGTTTAGGAGGTAGAAGCATTGGTATTGTTGGTAATCAGCCTTCGCAATTGGCAGGTTGTTTAGATATTCATGCATCGCAAAAAGGTGCTCGTTTTGTGCGTTTCTGCGATTCGTTTAACATTCCTTTATTGGTGTTTGAAGATGTACCGGGCTTTTTACCGGGTACCGACCAAGAGTGGAATGCCATTATTACCAATGGTGCAAAATTATTGTATGCTTTCTGTGAAGCTACTGTGCCACGTGTTACCGTAATTACCCGTAAAGCATACGGAGGAGCTTATGATGTAATGAACAGCAAGCACATTGGTTGCGATATGAATTTTGCTTGGCCAACAGCAGAAATTGCAGTAATGGGTGCAAAAGGTGCTGCCGAAATTATCTTCAAAAAAGACATTGATGCGGCTGCGGATTCTGCTGCTGAATTGGCTAAGAAAGAAAAAGAATACGGTGACATTTTTGCTAACCCTTATCGTGCCGCAGAGCGTGGTTTTATTGATGAAGTAATATTCCCGGAAGAAACACGTTTAAAGCTGATAAAAGCATTTAAAATGCTTGAAAACAAAGTAGCTAACTTACCAAGAAAAAAACATGGAAATATTCCGTTGTAATAAAATCCTTTCATCAACATTAGGATTTAAACTATTAATATGGGCTGTAGCAAGTTTGGTGATCTCTACCAAACTTATTGCTGCCGAAAATGAAGTTCGTGTACCGTCAAACATTACACATGTAACGGTATTTTTAAACCAAGCACAAGTTACGCGTGTAGCTAAAACCAATTTACAAGCGGGTACTACAGATATTGTGTTTGATCGGGTTTCACCTTACATCAACATAAAAAGTATTCAGGTAAAAACAGAAGGTAATGTAAATTTACTTTCGGTTTCGCACCGCAATAACTTTTTAGCCAATGAAGATAAACCTGCTTTTATTGTTGAGTTAGAAGATACCATTGCAGCTCTAAACAATCAAATCGCATTGCTTGGCATACGTAAAGAGGCATTAAACCTAGAAAAAGAAGTGATTTTAGCCAACAAACAAATTGGTGGCGAAAACTCAGGAGTGAAGGTTGAAGACCTTGAAGATGCATTGGTTTTGTTTAGAAAACGCACACAGGAAATTGGTGAAGAATTGCTTAAGTTGGATGGAAACTTAAATCGCTTAAACGTGATTAAAAACAAGTTTCAATCGCAGTTAAATGCGCATTTAAATAACCGCAATAGCTCTGTAGAAATTGTGGTAACCGTTAAAACATTAAGTGCAGTTAGCAACACCAAAATTGAGTGGAGTTATTTAGTTGGCAATACAAGTTGGGTTCCGTTTTACGATATCAGAGTAAAGGATACCAAAAGCCAATTACAATTGGTAAGTAAAGCCAACATTACCCAACGTACCGGTGAAGATTGGAAAAATGTAGTATTAAAATTAAGTACAGCTAACCCCAACGAAAACGGCAGTAAACCGGAGTTAAATCCAACCTATTTGGGTTACCAAGCACCGAAAATATACTCAAGCATGAATCAAAAATCGAGCACACCAACTATAAGGGGAGCAAGATCTGATGGAACCACTTATTATATTGATGGAGAAAGAGTAACTGGAGAATTTAAAAACAACACTACCGAGGCTGATTTAGGCTTTTCTGAAGGCATTTCAAGTACAGTACAAACCGAAATAAACACAGAGTTTAATGTCACCTCGGCTTATACCATACCTAGTGATAACAACCCGCATCAGGTTGATTTAACCACAAGTAATTTAGATGCGAATTATGCGTATGGAACAGTTCCTAAATTAGATAAAACTGCTTATGTAACCGCTAAAGTTTCGGGTAACGATTTAGTAAACCAAATTAGTGGCGAAGCCAATGTTTATTTTGATGGTACATTTACCGGAAAAACCTTTATTAACGGCACTTCAAACGACTCGTTGTTATTGTCGTTAGGAAAAGATAAACGCATACAAGTGCAAAGAAATTTATTAAAAGATTTCAGCAGCAAAACGTTTTCTGGCGGTAGTAAAAAGGAGTTAAACACTTGGGAAATTAGTATTCGTAATACTCGTAAAGAACCAATTACCATTGTAGTTGAAGATCAAATACCTGTTAGCACCGATAAAGAAATAGAAGTAAAATTACTGAACAATGGTGGAGCTGAATATGATGAAACAACCGGAAAATTAAAATGGACAGTTACACTTGAAGGTGAAAAATCAC
>CAZRVA010000093.1:7160-10691 GCA_964603255.1 uncultured Chitinophaga sp. | reverse complement strand
CATCATTAACTTAATTCCATACGCATCGCTTGCGGCAATACTTTTGGTTACGGGCTATAAACTTACTAAGGTAAGCCTTTATAAAAGTATGTTAAAGGTAGGAGCTGATCAGTTTATACCATTTATTATCACCATTGTTGCTATTGTATTTACTGATTTATTGATTGGTATTTCTATTGGTTTGGCTGTAGGTGTGTTTTATGTATTGAAAAACAATATGCTTAACACTTACACCCATAACGCAAAAAATAGAAAAGAAAACGAACCAATTCACATAGTTTTGTCAGAAGAGGTTTCGTTTTTAAACAAAGCTAGCATTCTTAAAACGTTAGATGAGTTACCCGAAGATTCGCATGTAATAGTTGATGGATCAAGATCGAGGTATATTGATTACGATGTGCTAGAGGTAATTAACGATTTTAAGGATACAGCCAAGCTTAGAAACATAAAATTTGAACTTAAAAAAATAAAAGACGTGTATCGTTTTGGTGCACACTAAAAATTAAAACAATGGATAAATCATATAAAAAATTAATAGACGGAAACAGAGAATTTGTTGAGAGAAAATTGTCAGAGGATCCTGAGTTTTTTGCCAACTTAGCTAAGGGGCAAAGCCCAGATTATTTATGGATTGGTTGCAGCGATAGTCGCGTACCTGCAAATGAAGTAACCAATACCAGCAGTGGCGAAATTTTTGTGCATCGTAACATTGCCAACGTGGTTGTTCATACTGATATGAATTTATTAAGTGTATTGGAGTATGCAGTTAATTACTTACACGTAAAACACATTATTGTTTGTGGTCATTATGGTTGCGGAGGTGTATTGGCATCAATGAGTAACGATTTGCATGGGTTTGTTGACAACTGGTTGTGCAACATTAAAGATGTTTACACCAAATACGATGATGAGCTAAATAAAATATCAACCCTACAGGATAGAGCCAACAGACTAACAGAGCTAAATGTAATTGAGCAAACTAAAAACTTAGCCAAAACAACAATTGTACAACAAGCATGGAAAAACCGCGAAATACAACTGCATGGTTGGGTATACGGTATGGCTGATGGATTGATTAAAGAGTTATGTAACTTTAAATCGCCAACCGAGGCTATGGAAGAAGTTTATAAATACAATATTTAATAAGTAAATGACAATTTAAAGGTGTTATCAAACCCAACTAATTAAGTGATAAACAAGCGGTAACTTGTAATTGCTAATTTGTAAATTGGGTTTTGATAACGCCTTTTCTTTTTTGTGTTGAGTTTATGCAGGTTTTAATACATTTGCAGGGTTAAAAATTAAAGCATGAAATTTTATAATCTACTTATTAAATATCGTTTTTGGGCCGGTATCGCATCGTTGGTAATTGGTTTGGTTTTACAATTTACCGGTTTGGGTGATATTTGGGCAGCTATTATATTCTACTCTTTATCATTCATTGCAATCTTTACACATTTTTTTATTGGTCCGTTACGCTTGGTGCAAGAACCCATGGAAAATGGCGATATGGAAGAAGTAGAACGCATCATTAACTCAGTTTGGTTTCCTGCATTGTTGTTCAAACCAATTCGAAGTACTTTTTATACCTTAAAAGGTAATATTGCCATGATGAACAAAGACTTTGATAGTGCTGAACAACACTTGAAAAAGAGCGCGTCAATTGGCAGTAGTTTGGCCGATACAGAAGGTACAAACAAAATGCAATTAGGTATGATGGCCTTGCAAAAAAGTAACTTTAAAGAGGCAGAGAAATATTTAAAAGCAGCCTTAGCAAAAGGTATTCCTGATAAAGAGAGTGAAGCCATGGCACATTTAGGAATGGTGCAGGTATACATGAATAAGCGCGAATTTAGGGCAGCAAAAGAGTTTTTTAGAAGAGCCAAAAACTGCAAACCTAAAAACGATCAAGTGGTAAGCCAGATCAAAGATTTGGAAAAATATTTGGCACGTATACCTGGTTAATAAAAATACTACCCAATAAAAATAAGCCTCAATATAGCAGTATGTTGGGGCTTTTTAATTTTATAATTGCAAATAAAAAAATGCAGGTTAGCCAAATATTTATTTATCCCATAAAGTCGTTAGGTGGTATTGAGTTAAAGCAATCACTTGTTACGCAGCGTGGTTTACAATACGATAGGCGATACATGTTGGTTGATGAAAATGGCTTGTTTATATCGCAACGTACCATACATAAAATGGCGCTGTTTAAATTAAGTTTGGTTGATGATGGATTTAATGTGCAATACGAAAATCAGTTTATTAAAGTGCCTTTTTCTATAACCGGTATTACACAAAAAGTAACCATTTGGGATGATGTGGTGGATGCAGTTATTGCAACCGATGATTTAAACAATTGGTTTGGTTTACACCTTAATAAAAAAGTGAAATTGGTTTACCTGCACAATCAAAGCATAAGACCTGTAAACCCAAAGTATGCAAACAATAACGAACAGGTTAGTTTTGCCGATGCATACCCGCTAATGATGATTAGCGAAGCATCTTTAAACCTATTAAACAGCAAACTTAAAAAGCCAATTGGTATGGATAGGTTTCGACCTAATGTAGTTTTATCGGGTGTCGAGCCTCACTTAGAAGACGAATTGCGAAACTTTAAAATTGGTACCGCGCAGTTTAAAGTTGCTAAACCTTGTGCGCGTTGCGTGGTTACTACCATCAATCAACAAACTTTACAAACCGGAAAAGAGCCTTTGGCCACCCTAGCTAAATACCGCAGAGTAGGCGATAACGTTAATTTTGGCGTGAATGTAATTTGCTTAAAGGAGGGACAAATTTATGTTGGAGATACCGTGCTTTAATCCCTAAAGTGTTTTTTGTATTTAACATATTGTTTTGCAAATGTTTTTTGTATTTAACATATTGTTTTGCAAATGTTTTTTGTATTTAACAAATTTTGGTATATTTGCTCTGTAAATAATACAAGTTATGACAGCTATTCCTTTTAAAACAGACGAGTTAGAATACAACAGAATGTATGCTAATTTTTTGTCGCGTGTTAAAAAAACGAAGACCGATTTGGTTCGTTATTTATACGCTGATATTGATTGGAGTAATCGTTTAATTGGTGTAAAAGGTCCGCGCGGATGCGGTAAAACAACTTTGTTGCATCAATACATAAAATTAAATTTACCACTAAACGAAACTGTAAATTATGTATCGCTTGATGATGTATATTTTGCCAGTAATCGTTTAATTGATTTTGTGGATGATTTTGTATCGCATGGAGGTACGCACTTGTTTTTGGATGAAGTACATAAATACCCAAATTGGAGTCCTGAGTTAAAATCATGTTATGATAATCACCCCGATTTAAAAATAGTTTTTACCAGCTCTTCAGTTTTAGAAATACATAAAGGTACAGCCGATTTAAGCCGTAGGGCAGTGGTTTACGATTTGGAGGCCATGTCGTTTAGGGAGTTTTTAAATTTAAGCGAAGGGTTAGATTTGTTGCCTATTTCGCTTGATGAGTTGGTGAAGAACCACATAAGTTTGGCAACTGATATTACC
>CAZRVA010000093.1:0-7150 GCA_964603255.1 uncultured Chitinophaga sp. | reverse complement strand
ATGATAAAATTAAAATTTTACCTGCATTTAAAAAGTATTTAGAGCATGGTGTTTATCCATTTTTTACAGAGAGTGTAAACACTTACGGAATGAAGTTGGCCGGTACAGTTAACTTGGCGCTTGAAACCGACTTACCAGCTGTGTTTAATATCGAGTATAAAAATGTATTTAAACTCAAAAAGCTACTTCATTACCTTGCTGTAACAGGACCTTACAAGCCTGATATAACTAAACTAGCAGCACAACTGGAAGTATCAAGAAACACGGTATTGCAATTTTTACACTACCTAAGTACTGCTAAATTAATTAACCTGCTTAAAACAGATAAAGGTAACGAGCGCATATTAACCAAGCCCGAAAAAGTGTATTTAAACAACACCAATTTAATGTATGCTTTGGCCGGAATACCTACTGATGTTGGTGCGATGCGTGAAGTGTTTTTCTTTAATCAAGTTATGGTGAAACATGCGGTAGGTTACACACCCACAGGGGATTTTTGGGTTGATCATAAACTTACTTTTGAGGTTGGTGGCAAAAACAAAACTTTCACCCAAGTTAAAAATCTGAAGCAAGCTTATTTGGCTATAGATGGCATTGAAACAGGATTAGGAAATAAAATTCCGTTGTGGATGTTTGGTTTGATGTACTAATCAAACCAAACACCTAGAATCTGTAACCCAATTGTAAAATAAACAAACGGGTTGGCCTTAAATCGGCTGGTCTGCTCATAATTTCGGTGTTAAAAATATTATTTATAGTTGCGGTAATAGCTACTTTTTTGTAATTATATCCTGCACGTAAATCAAATACCCAATCACCGTTAGGGTTTAGTAACCTTCCTCTGTCAATACCCGGAGAAGCTGAATTTATAGGAGCGCTAACAAATACCCTGTCAATGTTTTGCATGTAGCTGTTATACCTCACGCTCAAGCCAATCATATATTTTTTTAGGTAAGTAAACTGTACATCAACCTTGGCCAAATGGTTGTAACGGTATTTCAACGGATTGCTAATGGTATCTGTACTGGTAAAATTGTAAGTGTACTCTCGTTTGTTGGTTGATGAATCAACAGCAAAAACTTTATTAGGTTCAAGCATAATAGGGTTGCTGTAGGTATAGCCTACTATAAAAAGCCACTCTGTTTTTTTTGTTGATATGCTTGATGTTACTCCAACATCAACACCACTAATGCGTGCCTTACCAATGTTAAAGCTTGTAAAACCAATGTAGTTAAATGGGTTATTGGGATTGGTTATTGTACGCCATTGTCCAAAATTAAATTCCACCATGTTGTCGTACTCGGTAAAAAAGTATGCAGCGTCAACAAAACCTTTTAAAGCACCAAAAGCAAAACCTTGTTTTAATGCCAATTCTGCACTGTAGCCTTTTTCAGGTTTAAGGTTTGGATTAGGGAAAATATTTACCAAACCAACAGAGGTTTCTATGTAACGTTCGGCAATAGTAGGGTATCGGTAACCTTGTCCAAAACTGGTACGTAAAAAGGTAGATTTTGTGGCTTCAAAGCTCATTCCTAACCTACCAATAATTTGATCATCGGTGTTGCCGTTCATGTTAAAATACTCGTAACGTAAACCACCGCTAAAACTCCATTTTTTGTAGCCTAAATCGGTTTGCGTAAATACTGCTATATTGTTTGCAGTAATGTCTTTTCCGCCATAAAGTGGGCTTTGACTTAACGTGTAATTGTTACTTGTACCCAAAGCTAGAGTGCCTATGTTTTTGTTTAAGAAATAATGGCCGGTTAACTCGTTATATGCATTTAAACTGTTGTTGTCTTGATCAACTCCGGGTGTTGATTCTTCAATGTTATTATCAACTCCATAAAATCTTCCGCGGTAACGTATTTTGTAATTGCTTTTTACGAAATCAGCATGAGGGTCAATACTAAAAATGGTTGCTTTTGTTTTGGTTTGAGCGCTATCTAATGCAGTGTAACCATAATCAAAACTCTCCCATAATAAAAAGCTTGCACTTTGTTGGGTCATTATTGTGGCATCAACTCCCGCTTGTAAACTTGGTATGTTTTTAAAATGATAATTGGTTTTTACGCTTGTGCGCAATCGTTTGTCAAACTCGCCAAGGCGATAACCGTTATCGTTTAGTGCATTTAAACCCACTGTTAAATCTAATCGATTGTAACGTTTAGCATAAAAAGCATTTGCTCCGCTGTATGCTTGCAGCCCATTAAACCATTGCGCACTATCTCTGTTGGGTTTACTGTAAAATCCGCTAAAAACATTGGCACTAAATTTTCCTTTCTTAGTTGGGGCAGCAGTTCTAATGTTTATAATTCCATTCAATGATCCTGATCCATACATTACCGAACTTGCACCTTTTATTACTTCTATGCTTCCTATATTTTCAGTAGGTAAAAATTTCCATTGTACTTGTCCGGCATCACCTGTAACCATTGGTACATCATCAACCAAAACCAAAACACGTGAACCCGCGCCATAAGTCCAACCACTGCCACTACGTATGTTAATTTGACCATCCACTACATTTACACTTGGCAGTTGATTCATTACTTGCTCAAGGTTTGTTGTAACTCGGTTTTCTAACAAATAAGGCTTAATAACATCTATCGAAACAGTTTGTCGTTTTAATGAAGTTGAACTTCTGTTGCCAGTAACTACAGCCTCGTCTAATTGATTTTGTGTAGGGGTGAGGTAAATAACAATCGGTGTGTCAATACCGCAAATTACATTTGATTTTTGGTAACCAAGGTAATTAAAAAACAACCTAACATTAGTTTCTGCCGGGTTGATATTGAATGAAAATGTACCTGATAGATCAGTTAAACTGCCCTTGTTATCCAATACAACTGAAACACCTGTTAGTGGTTCTTTTGTTTGCGCATCAAACACCTTTCCGGTTATTGTTTTTTGTGCCATCAATTGGTTTGATAAACCCAAATATAACATGCAAAAAAGTAGGTAATATTTAAATAAACTGTATCTTGGTATCATTAATATTGCAATATGAAAACTTTAGCCAAAATAACTTTTTTTATAATTAGTGCATTGTCAACTTTACAATTAAGTGCACAATGCACGCCTGATAACAACATGCCTAAAGGCAGCATCTCTCCAGAATCTATAAAAATAGGTTATAAAGATGTTGCTTACAGTGAGGTAATTTATTTCCGTGCTCCTTCAGATACTTCAACTTTGGTAGGAAACACACGGGTGCCAGTTCGTATTGATAGCATGGAAATAACAGGTGTAAAAGGTTTGCCAGCGGGATTTAATTACAATTGTTTTACGGCTAACTGCAGGTTTAATGGTGGCGAATCTAGTTGTTTAACTTTAACCGGTACTCCAACACAAACAGGTGTTTATCCTCTGGTGGTGTACATTAGCACGTATCCAACTTTAAAAGGTTTTGTAGATGTTCCTTTACCGGTACAAAATGACAGTAATACACGTTACACCTTATTTGTTTATGGAACTGTTGGTGTGGTTGAAAATACGTTTGAAAACAGTATTTCGGTATACCCTAATCCGGCAAAAGATCTGTTACACATTGGCTCATCATCAAACCAAAACTTAAGGGCGCAATTGTTTGATGTAAGTGGAAAAATGCAGTTAGAGCAAAGTGTTGTATCAAGTGCGACTATTGATTTGAATGGCCTTTCGAAGGGTATTTATATTTTAAAATTAAGTAATAATACGCAGCACATTACGCGTAAAGTGGTGGTTGAATAACCCTGAAAAATGAGTTCAGAAATTAAAAGTTTTGCAGATGCGCTTAATGGAATTACTTATGCCATTAGGTCAGAAAAACACATGAAATTTCATTTGTTGGCAACCATGTTTGTGGTTATTGCCGGGTGGTTTTTTGATATTACTTTTACTGAATGGTGTGCAGTAATTTTATGTATAGGAGGTGTAATTACTGCCGAGATTTTTAACACCGCTATTGAGCAATTGGTTAATTTAGTTTCGCCACAACAAAATGTAATTGCAGGTAGGGTTAAAGATTTAGCAGCAGGTGCAGTTTTAGTTTTTTCAATTTCCGCTCTGGTAGTTGGATTAATTGTTTTTGTGCCCAAAGTAATTGCGTTAATGTAGTAATCAATCCTATGAGCAATCACAACAAACAATTTGGAAAACTTGGTGAAGACATTGCTGCCGATTACCTTGAGCGCAAAGGCTACAAAATTTTGGTGCGCAATTACAAGTTTAATAGGGTTGAAGTGGATGTGATTTGTGAATGGAATAATGAAATTATTTTTGTTGAAGTAAAAACAAGAACAAGCGATCAAATGGCTTATCCTGAGCAGGCTGTGGGTAAAGCCAAGCAAAAGAATATACGTTTAGCAGCAGAAAATTTTTTAGAAGAAAATCAAATTACCTATCCCGTGCGTTTTGATATTATTGCGGTGGTAAAAAACGAAAGCAAATTTGAAATCGAGCATATTGAAGATGCTTTTTATCCGTTTGAGGCACTGTAACCGCAACTGTTATCAAACCAAAACAAAATGACAAAAACTACATTACCAACAACTTTAGGAGCGCTAAAAAAAGCAGGTTACACCAGTAAAAGTGTAAAAGAAGAAATGCGCGATAATTTAATTGCGTGTTTACAAGACGGCATCAATCCATTTGCTGATATAAAGGGTTATGATGAAACGGTTTTACCTCAGGTTCATACTGCTATTTTATCAAAACATAACATGATTTTGTTGGGTTTGCGCGGACAAGCCAAAACAAGGATTGCTCGATTGATGGTAAACCTTTTAGATGAGTTTATGCCCATTGTAAAAGGCAGTGAGGTGAATGATGACCCATTAAAACCATTAAGTAGGTATGCAGTTGATTTGATTGAAGAAATGGGCGACAAAACCCCAATAGAATGGGTACACAGAAACGACCGTTATACCGAAAAATTAGCTACACCTGATGTTACTGTTGCCGATTTAATTGGTGATGTTGACCCGATAAAAGCGGCATCGTTAAAGTTAACTTATGCTGATGAACGCGTAATACATTACGGATTAATTCCTCGTTCGCACCGTTGTATTTTTGTTATAAACGAGTTGCCCGATTTACAAGCGCGCATTCAAGTTTCATTGTTTAATATTTTACAAGAAGGCGATTTGCAAATACGCGGTTTTAAATTGCGTTTACCTTTAGATGTACAGTTTGTGTTTACCGCAAATCCTGAAGATTACACCAACAGAGGAAGTATTGTAACGCCTTTAAAAGATAGGATTGATAGCCAAATTTTAACGCATTATCCTAAAGAGGTTGAAACTTCATTAGCTATTACGCAACAAGAGGCCAAGTTGTCTGTAAGTCAGCAAAAACAAATTCAAACCAACCCATTGGTGCATGTATTGGTTGAAGAGGTTGCAATGGAAGCGCGTAAAAGCGAATTGATTGATCAGAAAAGTGGTGTTTCTGCCAGATTAACAATTAGCGCTTTAGAAAACTTGTATAGCTTTGCGGAAAGACGCATGTTGATTAACAGAGAAAAACAAACCTACACCCGCATACAAGATTTGTATGGTGCAATACCCGCAATTACCGGTAAGGTTGAGTTGGTGTATGAAGGGGAGTTGGAGGGTTCGTCAAGTGTGGCTTACAGTTTAATTGGTAAAGCTATACGTGCTTCTTTCGAAAAACAATTTGTAAACCCTGAAAAGGCCAAACGAGCCAAACAAGCTAATCCTTATGCAAAAATTATTGCATGGTTTAACGATGGTAATCAACTATATATCACCAATACCACAAGCGATAAAGAGTATGAAAAAATGTTGATGGATGTGGCTGGATTAAAAGATTTTGTTGAGCATCATATTGGTAAACAAACCAAACAAGATTTATTATTTACGATGGAATTTGTGTTACATGGTTTAGCAGAGTTTAGTCAAATTAGTAAAACCAATGATGTATCGGGCCCCGTATTTAAAGACATTATGAGTGGAATGTTTAATGCAGGAAGAGATACGGATGGCAACGATTTTGGAGGATATTATGAGAGCAAGTAGGCGTTTTAAAACACTACTTTATTGGATTATATTAATTGGTTATTGTGTGGCCATGTTTTACATGTGGATTAATTTTAAACGCGAAATGCGCGAGGGAAAACAGCCATATGACAAGGATTACAGAATTAAATAGTTGGTTTTACAACAACAAAAAAGCCGCTTCTGCATTTTGCAGAAGCGGCTTTTTATTTAAACCGTAATAATTAGTTACCTGCCTTAATATTTGCAAACATTGGTGATACCACCAACTCTTTGCTACCCGGTGTGTGCTTGTAAAAACCTTCACCAGATTTAACACCTAAATTACCGGCAGTTACCATGTTTACCAATAATGGGCATGGTGCATATTTAGGATTACCAAAGCCATCATGCAATACGTTTAAAATAGCAAGGCAAACATCTAAGCCTATAAAATCAGCTAGTTGTAGCGGACCCATTGGATGAGCCATACCCAACTTCATTACGGTATCAATTTCTTCAACACCACCAACACCCTCGTGTAAACTAATAATCGCCTCATTAATCATTGGCATTAAAATACGGTTGGCAATAAAGCCCGGATAATCATTACTTGATGCTGGTACTTTACCAATTGCTTTAGATAATTCTGTGA
The DNA here is from genome assembly GCA_964603255.1 of uncultured Chitinophaga sp. Lineage (GTDB taxonomy): Bacteria > Bacteroidota > Bacteroidia > UKL13-3 > UKL13-3 > UBA6183. Next base: position 520 of record CAZRVA010000093.1, on the reverse strand, counting down.
TGGTTTTGGTAACCTCCGCAGATGTTTTGTAGCCATTAATAATCTCCACCAATTTCATTACCGGCACCGGATTCATAAAGTGCATTCCAATAACTTTATCTGCACGCTTGGTTACAGAGGCAATTTTGGTAATAGAAATGGATGATGTATTTGATGCTAATATACAATGAGCAGGAGTAACCTCATCTAAAGTGCGGAAAATATCCAACTTAATATTCATGTTTTCTGTAGCTGCTTCAACTACTAAATCTGCGTTTGCAGCACCTTGTTTTAAATCGGTGTAGGTAGTTAAGTTAGCTAAAGCACTTGCTTTATCAGCTTCAGTTAGCTGCCCTTTGCTTACTTGTCTGTCTAAATTTTTACCAATGGTTTCAATGGCTTTTTTTAGTGCCGCTTCGTTTACATCAACCAAACTAACCTTAAAGTTATTTTGTGCAAAAACGTGCGCAATACCATTGCCCATTGTTCCCGATCCAATTACAGTAATGTTTTTCATGTGTATAAAGTATATGTTGTATGT
>CAZRVA010000092.1:0-10941 GCA_964603255.1 uncultured Chitinophaga sp. | reverse complement strand
TGTGCAATTCTGCGTTTTCTGTGAGCTATTTTTAATAAACCAACTTTCCAATTTTCCCTTTTGGTCCTGCTAAGAAAACAGCTTTGCCTTTTTTAGCTTTACGCACCACGTGGAAGGGTTGGGATGAGATTTTTCGGGTTACACCATTTTTATGAATCCTCTTTACTGAGTTTTTAGTTTTGATTAAACGATAGTAAAATACTCCAGATGTTCCACATGCTAAAAGATTATTTTTATTGATGAAATCAATCCCCGATTTGTATTCACCATATTCACAATGTATGGTATAATTTCTATTGTAGATTCGTTGTGATTGCATTTCTGCAATGACATATTCATTACCATTCCATACTGTATCAAAAAAGTGAACTTCATTTAAATAATCCCCTCCTATGATGAAGAAAATTCTTGCTTTTTTATTTACTGCAATACCGAAAGCTCCTTGTGAACTTTTTCCCTGAGTGAATCTGATTGGATTCAATAGGATGTTATTACTTGTTTTGTGAATTAATTTGCTTATTGCTCCTCCCGTTACAAACCCAAATTCGTTTTTACCCCAACATCTTAAACTCGTTCCACTGGCTGCAAATACGGCTTCGCCATCCATGGCACGTGGTGTTTTGGTGCTATCTAATTCTTGCCAAGTTTCGCCACCGTTGTTGGTTTCAAGCAATACAAAATGTCCGTTAATGGGGTCGCCAACCAGAATGCCGCGTTGTTCATCCCAAAAATCCATGGCATCTAAAAAGTAAGCACTGTCGGTATTTTTATAAACTTCTTTCCATGTTAAACCTCCGTCTGTTGTTTTTAAAATATAAGCCGGAGTGCCGCTGCTTAACATCACGGCACGTTTATCATCAAAGGCTTCAATGTCTCTAAAATCACTTTTTTCGTAACCTTTAAGTTGGTTGTAAGTAAATGTTTTTCCTCCATCAACACTTCGTGCAAACGTGCCTCTGCTGCCACTTACCCAAATGGTATTATCATCAACTACGCTCAATCCCCTGAAGCTTGTTTTACTCAACACAACACCTTCGCCCAAGTTAAATGTGTTGCTGTCTAATACCTGTATTTGGTATTGCGCAAAACACAGTTGGGTTATCATCAACCCCAATAAAACAAAAACTAATTTTAGGTTTGGTATTTGCACGGTACGTTTAAATTTGTTGTTATGTTCAAATATACATTTCTGTTGGCATTACTTTTTGCGGGTTGCGTAAATACGCAAATTGGTTACTTTGAAGTGAGTCCGTATGCGCGTGTTACCTCAAACAAAATTGACCAACCACTTTATGTAAAATACAGCAGCCGAGTAAACGATAAACATTTGGTTAAAGAGCCTGGTTTTACTATACAAGCCACCGATTTACACAAGAGTTATTTGTTTGCTACCCAACGTGCTTTTGGCGATTTATTTAGCGAGGTGAAAATGTATGTGCCCAATGATGTAGGTTTTATTTTGGAAATTCAGCAGATGGAACCTAAATGGACTTTTCATGATAAACAAAGTGTAAATCAATTTAAAGATACGTTTAATTTTACCGAAGCTTGGTGTACCATGTATTACGCAAGTACCATTTACAGAAACGATTTGTTGGTGAGTCAATCGACCGGAAGTATTACTGTTAAACAAGACGAATTGGATACTTACAAACCCGAGATTATTTTTAAAGAAGCTGTAAAACGCAGCATAGCTCAAATGGCGCAGGAGCATTATAATAAGAGGTGATTTATTTTTTTAACTTTCTCACAGAATTCGCAGACTAACACAGAAATTGGTAAGTAAATAGTAAGCTAATCAACTTCTGTGAACTTCCGTGTATTCTAAGAAACAAACCTCAACCGTGCTGACGCGTAATGCGTCTGACGGTTTCGCGGTTAAACCTTCCGTGAACTTCCGTGTTTTCTGTGAGCCTTAAATAATTGCGAAGCAACCGCTGTGCTCGCTGCGTTTTCGTTGTGCTCGCTGTGGTTATTTCAATTCAATTTCTTCACCAAGTTACTTACAATATTACTCCAACTATATGTCTCGTAAAATGCTTTAGGTAATTGTTTGGGTTGATGGATGTATTGTACCACAGCATTTGCAAAAGCATCCCAGTTGTTATCATCCACAATAATTAAATTATCGCCACACACCTTTTCATCAATACCCAATGCACCATTTTGGGTTGATACAACCCTTTGATTTCTGGCCAAGGTATCAATGGCTTTTGTTTTAACACCACCACCACTCAAAATTGGATTTAACATGATATCGGCTGCATCAATGTACAAGTTAATATCATCCACAAAACCCATGTATTTAATGTGTTCGGTATCTGCAATTCTTTGAGCAATAGCATCTGGTAATCCTTTACCGCAAACAATAATTTTAAAGGCTAAGCTATGTTGTTTTAAACGAGGATAAATTTCATCTACAATAAAGTTTACTGCATCGTAATTTGGCGCGTAACTTAAGGTGGAAAAGAATAAAATCATCTTTTCATTTGCGCCAATATTCAGTTCTTGTTTTAGGTTTGATATGGCTTGCGCACTGGCTACTTCAGGATGTTTTTCATAACTTACTCCATAAGGTGTAAGTAGTGTATTTTCAGGTTTTAAATCAAACTCATAAATGGCTTTTTGTCTATCAGCTTCACTCAAGAAAAAAACCAAATGCGCTGATTTGTATGCAAACTTTTCGTACATATAAAGCATTTGCCAAAACCATTTGCCCATGCTTTTAAAACGTAAATACTCTATGTTATGACTGCGTATGGCAATTTTATTTTTGGTAGTTAATCGCAGCCAAACTATCAACCAACCAAACCACGGTTGTTCAAATAAAATCCAGTCGGCATGCTTTTGTTTAATTAGTTTTTTTAGTCTGCCAATCAACCCAAAATTGTAATACCTACTGGCTTTAAATGGCATGGCATACACCATTTCTGTATTTCCTGTTTGGTGTTCGTATCCACTTTTATATGGCTCAACTGTAAATGCAGTTACTTCATTGTTTTTGGATAACTCATTTAATAATCCGGCAGTACAAATTTCGCCACCGGTAGTTGCAGGTAAAAAAGGGAAGGAAATTACAGATACAATGCGCATGGTTATTTATTTATAAGCTTCTACGTTTATGCGATCTCCAGCCACACCAAACCATTTGGTTAAATAATAGTTGGGATATTGCATACCTTTTTTAACCATGTTTTCTATAAACGTACCACGCAACGGAATGGTTGATGGATGTTTGATATCGTGCTTAACAATTACTTTACTAAAACCTGTTTGTTTGCACATGCGTGTAATGCTGTCACCTGTAAATTCGGTTAAATGATAGGGTGGGATAGTCATGGTTTTTTGTTTACCGGTTAGCTTGTAAACAAAAAAGGCCAACTTACTCGAAAGTAAATTTAACGAACCGGGTAAGTGTATAAAGGCCACACCGCCTGGTTTTAATATTTTTTGAACCAATTGCATGGCTTCGGTTGGGTTGGTAAAGTGTTCCAACACATCACCCATAATAATTACATCAAACTCGTTTTCAAAAACATCTTTGTTTAATAAAGAGAAATCAAACGGTTTATTAATTAAGTTTAAACCAAAATTCTTTTTGGCATAATCAACCGCAAACGATGAAAGTTCTATCCCTTTAACCGTGTAACCTACTTTGCTCAAGGCATGTAAAAAGTTACCTGTAGCACAACCAATTTCAAGTATGTTGCCTTGCTGGCAGTACTTTTTCATGTTTTCAATACCATCAGCATAATCACCATTGTTTAGTAACTCAAGGTAATCGGTATCCATGTGGTGTGTGGCACTGTCGGCTTCGGTAAAATAATCGGCAGCATACATTTCTTCAATTTCTTGTGCCGATGGCAATGGCCAAATAGAGCGCAGCTTGCAGTTATCGCACTCATATAGCCACAGGTAACGCTCTTTAAACAAATACCTGAAAGGAACTTGACTTGCTTTTGTTGAACCACATAAATTACATTCGAAATCTTTAGCCATGTGTGTATATTTGAAAACCATCACAAGTAAACAATAATAATGTCAATCATCAAAGTTCACGACAGAAATTTTGAACCTTTTATACCTGCAAGTAAAATTGAGGAGCGTGTAAGTGCTATTGCGCAACAAATTACCAACGAATACAAGGATAAAAATCCGTTGTTTTTGGCTGTGCTGAATGGGGCTTTTATTTTGGCTGCCGATTTATTCCGAAAAATTAATTTTCAAAGCGAGATTTCTTTTGCTAAAATATCAAGTTACTCAGGTACAACAACTACCGAAAATATTAAGCAATTAATAGGTTTTAGTGAAGTCATTGCCGGCCGACATATTATTATTGTGGAGGATATTATTGATACCGGTTTAAGTATGCAGCATGTGTTAAAGCAAGTGCATGAACAAAAGCCTGCATCGGTAAAAGTATTGACATTGTTGTTTAAACCCAAATCGTTAAAAGTAGCCATAACTCCCGATTACGTTGGGTTTGAAATAGAACCTAAGTTTGTGTTGGGTTATGGTTTAGATTACGATGGTTTGGGACGAAACCTCCCTGATATTTATGCCGAAGTGGAGTAGTTTTTCATTTTATCACTTGAATCATCAATCCTTCATTATTTATTATTCAACACGGAAGTTCACTAATCTCACAGAGTGACACGGGGTTTGCTTCGCAAAGTTTGCTCTCATAGAAAGCGCAGAATTGCACTGAAGGGCTTTGAAGATTTAAACGCAGAGTCGCGGAGGACACAGAGTTTGCTTCGCAAAGGTTTTGCTCACAGAAACCGCAGAATGGCACAGAAGTTTGCTTCGCAAAGTCACAGCCTCATCGAGCTTAAAGTACAGACCACAACGTCTGTATACGCTTTGGGTTGATAGTGGGTTGAGCGTGCTTCGAGATGCGGAATATTGAAAATAATTCATCTTAAAACTCCACTTCTCGATACGATTACTCCAACGCATAACCTTTTCAGTAATCACAACAGACGCTGCGGTCTTTGCCAGTGGCTCGAAGACGCTTCGGTCTGTGCCTGCGGCTCGAATAGGCTGATATGTGCAGAAATTTAATTTACCTTATTAAGTTAGATTCTCCCCAATGCCGCAGGCGTTGCTCAGCGTCTCTCAAACTATGGAATAGACCATGCTCAAATCTTCGCAAGACTATTTGCGACCCTCTGCGTTTTCTTTTTACCGCAGAGGTAATAGAGTTTTTCGCAGAGGCAAAAGGAGAACAAAGTCTACCGCTTCTGAGTAAAGGAGTTTGCTTCGCAAATATTTTACGAAAGTTAATTATTGATTTAAAGTTAAACTCTCCTCAATGCCGCAGGCGTTGCTCAGCGTTTCTCAAACTATGAAATAGACCATGCTCAAATCTTCGCAAGACTATTTGCGACCCTCTGCGTTTTCTTTTTACCGCAGAGGTAATAGAGTTTTTCGCAGAGGCAAAAGGAGAACAAAGTCTACCGCTTCTGAGTAAAGGAGTTTGCTTCGCAAATATTTTACGAAAGTTAATTATTGATTTAAAGTTAAACTCTCCTCAATGCCGCAGGCGTTGCTCAGCGTTTCTCAAACTATGAAATAGACCATGCTCAATTCTTCGCAAGACTATTTGCGACCCTCTGCGTTAATAAAAATGATGGTTTCCACTGTTCAATTTAAATATCCTAATACGATCATCAATACTTCGTTATTCATTGAACTGTAAACAAAAAACGCTGCAGCAAAATGTATTTGCCACAGCGTTTTTCTTATGTTTTATTGTTGCTATTGCGCAATAATCAAGAAGTAGTTTTTCTTGCCTTTTTGTGCAATAATGTATTTCCCGTTTATCAAAAACGAAGCATTAATTGGGGCTTCCATATTCTCTAATTTTTGTTTGTTGATGCTTACGCCACCTCCTTGCAACATCTTCTTCGCTTCACTTTTTGATGGGAACACTTGTGTTTTATCTGCCAAAAAATCAATAGGAGTGAAGCCCGCTTCTAATTCAGATTTACTGATGGTAAATTGAGGTACACCATCAAAAATATCTAAAAAAGTTTCTTCACTTAATTGAGCAAATGCTTCTGCTGTGGCGTTGCCGAACAAAATATTGCTAGCCTCTACTGCATTGTTGTATTCTGTTTCGCCATGAACACGAATGGTAATGTCTTTTGCCAATGCTTTTTGTAAGGCACGTGTATGTGGCGCTGCTGCATGTTCTACTTCAATTGCTTCAATTTCTTGTTTTGATAACAACGTAAAAATTCTAATCCAGTTTTTGGCATCATCATCAGTTGCATTTAGCCAAAATTGGTAAAACTTGTATGGCGATGTTTTTTTAGGATCTAACCAAACTGCACCACTTTCTGTTTTTCCAAACTTGGTACCGTCCGATTTTTTGATTAATTGAGTGGTTAAAGCAAACGCCTCACCGCTATCTTTTCTTCTAATTAATTCGGTTCCGGTAACAATATTTCCCCACTGATCGCTGCCACCCATTTGCACTTTTATGCCATGGTGTTTCCATAAATAATAAAAGTCGTAACCCTGCACCAACTGGTAAGTAAACTCTGTAAACGAAAGTCCGTTATCACCTTCTAAACGTCTTTTTACACTATCCTTTGCCATCATGTAATTAACAGTAATGTGTTTACCAACATCACGAATAAAAGCAAGGAAATTGAAGTTCTTAAACCAGTCGTAGTTGTTTACCATAACTGCACTATTAGCACCACTGTTAAAGTTTAAAAACTTTTCTAACTGTGCATGAATACTACCTACATTATGGTTTAATGTTTCTTCATTTAATAAATTACGTTCAGCACTTTTTCCGCTTGGGTCGCCCACCATACCTGTTGCGCCACCCACCAAAGCAAAAGGTTTATGCCCTGCACGTTGAAAATGTATAAGGGTCATTACTTGCATTAAATGCCCTACATGTAAAGAATCTGCTGTTGGATCAAAACCAATGTATCCGCTTACCATTTCCTTGTTCAACAATTCCTCGGTTCCGGGCATCATGTCATGTAACATGCCTCTCCAGCGCATTTCTTCTGCAAAATTTGTAATACTCATAGCCCCGCGAAAATAGTTTTTTATAGCATTAATGCCTAAATCATTGGTTTCTTTACTTTAAAACAGTGACTTGATATGGTGTGCTCAAAAAATAGCGGTTGGTTTTAAATTGTTGTTAATTTACCTTGTTATATCGTCAGTTAACATATATACTTGCCTACGTAAATCTCAATAAGTATTCCCCTAATACTGTGATGAATCATAAGGATTAACAAAAAACTGCATATGCAAAACGGGCTGATTAACGACATGTCTGGAGTACTAGACTCTTTAGCGGTAAAAACATTTACCTGTAACGAGCTGGGAAACATGACATATTTTAACAATAAATGGGTGGCTTTTCGTGGTACTACGTTGTTTCAAGAGTTGGCAGGTGGTTGGAGCAGAGGTATACATCCTGATGATTTAATAAAATTTACTGAGACGCTTTCTCATTCGCTCATAAATAAGTCAGCATTTAATATAGAGTTTAGGTTACTAAGGTATGACGGTATTTACAGGAACATGTTAAGTACAGTTGAACCTATTTTTGTTAATGATGAGTTTGTTGGATTTAATGGCGTAACGCTTGATATCACCATTCATAAAGACATAGTTGATGAACACACTCGTACACTTTATTTATTAAATGAAACCAATGCTATGGCAAAGGTTGGTGGTTGGGATTATGATGTTATTAATAAAAAAAATACTTGGACAAAAGAGGTTTATCATATTCATGAGGTAGATGATAGTTACGTGCCTAATTTGCATACTGCATTAGATTTTTATCACCCAGAGGATAAGGCTACCATTAAAAATGCATTTGCTAATCTTTATTACAAGGCTGAGCCGTTTGATTTAGAGTTGCGCATCATAACAGCAAAAGGGAATGTTCGATGGGTGCATGTGCAAGGTAAGGCCATTAAAGAACAGGAGCATATTGTTCGTTTACTTGGTGCATTTCAAGACATCACAGAAGAGAAAGAAATTGAATTAGCGGTATTGGAAAGTGAGCGAAAATTACGTTTTGTTTTAAATGGACTTCCTGTTGCGGTATATTTAACAGATGCAGATGGATACATTACCGATTATAATGAAAGTGCTGTTGATATTTGGGGCCGCAAGCCTAATATTGGTGTTGATAGGTGGTGCGGTTCATCTAAACTTTATAATATTATTGGTGAGCACATTCCACATGATGAATGTCCAATGGCTAAAGCCATTAAACTAAATAAATCTATTTTTGGTGAGGAAGCCATGCTTGAGCGACAAGATGGTACAAAAGTTAGTTTTATTGCTTTTGCAACACCTTATCATAATGGAAACAATGAGCTGTTGGGAGCAATGAATGTAATGGTTGATATCACCGATAGAAAGTTGATTGAAGAACGTTTAACCACCTTATCATTTGTAGCACGTAAAACTTCCAATGCAGTTATTATTACAGATGCCAGTCGTAAAATAACTTGGGTTAATCCCGGTTTTACAAAAATGACCGGATATACAAGTGACGAAGCCATTGGTAAAAATCCGGGTGAACTATTGCAGTTTGAAAAAACCAACCAAGAAACAATAGGTTACATGCGCGAGGCCTTTGCTAAAGTAAGACCTATTAGGGTTGAGTTACTAAATAAAGGAAAGCGAGGTAATGAGTTTTGGGTTGATATGGATATACAGCCATTAACTGATATGCAAGGTAAAATTACCGGTTTTATTGCAGTGCAATCCGATATTACCGAAATAAAATTCATGCACGATGCGCTGCGTAAATCAGAGAATAAGTTACGTGCCATTTTAGACAGTACTTCAGAAATGAATGTATTGCTCGATAAATCTTGCAGAATTTTATCATACAACAGGGTAGCGGCACACAATGTAAAAATGCTTTTTGGGCGCAATATCGGTTTGGGTGAGTTGTTGTGGGATTATCCGTTAGATAAAATGCGCAACGAATTGGAGTATAACATTAGTAGAGCCATGTTGGGCATAAGTGCCAAAATTGAAACAGAATTAAAGTTTGAGGGCATTTCGTTTTGGATAGAAATTTCTTTTTTCCCTGTTTATGATAATACGGGAGAATTAATGGGGGTTGCTTTAAATGGTAAGGATATTGAAACCCGTAAGCGTGCTGAGTTAAAAATTGAGATGCAAAATAAAAAGCTCATGGAAATTGCATTTGCACAATCGCACACACTGCGCAGGCCAATTGCCAATATGCTTGGCCTGTGGGATTTGCTTACCACCGAGTTTAATGGTGTTGTTTTTGATGAAATAAGAGTGAAGGAAATATTGCACCTAATGGGCAAAACCATTCAGGAGACAGATGATGTAATCAAACAGATTGTGAAAGCTACCAAACAAATTGAGGATTAATTGATGTCAAACTTGTAGCTATTGCTTAGCTTTGCCACTGTTATATGAAAACTATTGGCATAATTAACGAAGGTAAAACACCGCCCGATTTAAGAACACCGCTTACACCTGAACAATGTGTTGAAGTGATGCAAAAATTTCCTGATGTAAAAGTAGTTGTTCAATCTTCTCCTCATCGTTGTTTCTCTGATGAAGCATACCGCAACGCAGGAATTGAAGTTGTGAATGACATTAGTGTTGCAGATATTCTATTGGGTGTTAAAGAGGTTCCAGTTGCCGATTTAATTGCCAATAAAACCTATTTGTTTTTTTCGCATACCATTAAAAAGCAGGCATACAACCGTAAACTTTTACGAACCATACTTGCCAAAAATATAACGCTGGTTGATTACGAAACATTAGTTTGGGAAGGCGGAAATCGCATTATTGGATTTGGACGATTTGCAGGTATTGTTGGTGCACATTACGCATTTTTAATGTGGGGCAAAAAGCAGGGGACTTACTATTTAAAACCGGCTAATAAATGTGCCGACATGAATGAGATGTATGCACAATATACCGAGCTTACTTTGCCTGCCATGAAAATAGTGTTAAGTGGCGATGGTAGGGTGGCGCACGGTGTTATTGAGGTAATGAAGAAGTTGAAAATTCATCATGTTACACCCGAGGAGTTTTTAGAAAACGAATACAACCATCCCGTTTATGTGCAATTACGTAGCGAAGATTATTATGAGCGTAAAGATGGCCGCGAGTGGGATAAATCTGATTTTTACAAACACCCCGAAGATTACCGCAGCAAATTTGCACCATATTATAAAGCAGCAGATGTATTTATTAATGCCGTATTTTGGCATGCCGGCATCGAACCATTTTTTACCCGAGAAGAAATGAAAGGAAGTGATTTTAGCATTAAAGTCATTTCTGATATCAGTTGCGATGTTCCAGGGCCGGTTCCAAGCACCATAAAAAGCACAACCATTGAAGATCCTTATTTTGGCTACAGCCCCTTTTTAAATGCCGAAGTAGAGCCCTTTAAAAAAGAAAGTATTGATGTGCAAGCAGTGGGTAATTTGCCATGCGAGTTGCCTATTGATGCATCAAAAGAATTTGGCGGACAACTGATACGTCATGTATTGCCATTTTTGTTGATTGATGATAAAGACAACATCATAAAAAATGCTACCATTGCGCAAGGCGGTAAACTCACCCCAAAATATAACTACCTGCAAGATTATGTAGACTAGTATGCGATAAATTTTATAAAATGTTTTTTCTCATAGCGCCAAAGCCACACGCCCCAATAAAACAAGTTTATCTTAAGTGGTAGATTGATGATTTCATACAAAAAATCTTAAATGCAATTCTTCACATCCCGAATGGGATGTAAGCCATTTTTTGAGTTGGTGTGCGGCTAACGTATGGTGTTTGGCTAACTTCGCCATATGGTAAAAGTAAACGTTAGTAAGTGTAATAACTGAAAGTTGTGTGCTAATTTAGCTCAAACTTAATGCCTTTTAATAAATACTATATATC
>CAZRVA010000091.1:8444-10985 GCA_964603255.1 uncultured Chitinophaga sp. | reverse complement strand
TACCATACAATGCAAGGAACCTACCTAGAGAATATGGAAACGAAATTGCTCAAGGCGTAAAAACCACTTTACTACTAACTGATTTAATGGTAAGCTATATGGTTAAACACAATTTGTTTATTGATTTACAAGTTGCATATCGTACCACCAAAAGCGATTTAGCTATTTTTAAATCAGAAACCATATTGGTAAACGGTACCATTAGATGGAACTTTAACGAACGCAGGTGGGATTTTTAACACATAATATTGCGCAATAGCTTTAATTTACCGAAAATTGCACTTCAAATAAAAATAAACAACTAACAGCATGGGACGCGTATTTGAGAAACGTAAACACAAAATGTTTGCTCGTTACAACAAAATGAGCCGTACATTTACCAAAATTGGAAAAGAGATTGCAATAGCAGTAAAAGCTGGTGGTGGCGACCCAGATGGCAACTCTCGTTTACGTGCAATTATTGCCAATGCCAAAGCGGCAAACATGCCTAAAACAAATATTGATGCAGCCATAGCACGTGCAAGCAGCAAGCAGGACAAAGATTTTGAGGAAATGGTATATGAAGGTAAAGGTCCGCATGGTGTTGTAATGGTAATTGAAGCAGCAACCGATAACCCAACCCGCACAGTAGCCAACCTTAGAAGTTACTTTAACAAAAAAGGTGGACAGTTAATGGTTAGTGGGTCGCTTGATTTTATGTTTGAACGTAAAGGTATTTTCCGCATTCCTAACAAAGACATTAATTTAGAAGAGTTAGAACTTGAGTTAATTGATTATGGCATGGAAGAAATGGAAGACGATGGCGAAGGACATATAGCCATATCTGTTCCTTTTACAGAGTTTGGTTCTATGCAAAAAGCACTTGAAGAGCGCAAGTTTGAAATTACCAATGCAGAGTTACAACGTATACCTACCAATACAGTTGAACTAACAGAAGAACAAGAAAACGAGGTTCATTTGTTGTTAGATTTGATTGAAGATGATGATGATATTACCAATGTTTGGACCAACATTAAATAACAAAAAAAGCGACCAATTGGTCGCTTTTTTTATGCTGTATAATTAAGCTGATATCTTAAAAGTTTAATTGCGCTTGTAAACGTAACAAGTTACCGGTTTGAAAATTATCTTGTAACTTAAAGTCTTCAAACCTTCTTTCTGAAATGGTGTACATCGCTACTAATTCAAAGTTTTTGTTAGGTTGCCACTCAATACCAAGTTCCAATTCGTTTACATGATAGCTGCGTGCATCTAGCTCGTGCTTTTTACCACCATGATAATAATGATAGCGACTAAATGGAATAATAGTTTGTGTACCAAAATCTTTTTTGTATGATGCGGTTATATAACCACCATGTAAGTTGCGCACTTCTATCGAGTCGTTTGCTTTATTAAATTCAGGTCCCTTACCCCAATTATACTCCGCTTGTATACCAAATGGTTTTGGATACAAAACAAACGTTGCTGCTACCCTTTGATCCAAGTATGATTTGTTGGTATTTACTTTAACCCCAGCACTCATCTGATCTGATGTAATTACATAATTTCCGGTATAACCTTGCACACCCATTTCTACAATTTGATTTTTGATTTGAAATGGATACGTTAATCTTGCTACAATATGAGGCTCGTTATTTTGTTCAGGTCTATTGGCTGTTTGTCCGTTGAAAGCGCCAACACCAAACACACCATAATCTCCCGAACCTTTTAAACCATCATTAACTAATTTTGAATATAACTTACGAACATCTGCGGGTGCCCAATATAAAAACACTCCTAAATCACGTTCGTTGGCAACTGCACTATTCAAAGCATCATGCCTATCTAATGGTAAACGGTTTTGGCTCGATTGCATGTTTTCAAAACCATATGGTATTTTACTTTGGCCAATTCTTACTCTAAACTCATTTTTTGCATCTAATCCAATATCAAAGTAGGCATCGCGCAATTGTCCAAAATGCAAACCTGTTGATGAAGCGCTGCTCGCAAAATCGGGTTGAACATAGAAGTAAACCCGCTCATTAATTTGCCCGCTAAAAATAATACGCATTCGTCTGATAAAGAATCCTCCATTTTCGCCCCAGCTTCTGTCGCCTTGCTCGTTTTTAAGTTTTGAATTGGTTTCTAGTAGCCTGTTGTACCTTACTTGAGAGTACCCACGAATACTAAAAGATTCGAACCATTGCTTTTTGGGTGCAGGATTTTGGGCGAAAGCCGAAATTGAAATTAATGTAATGAATAGAGAAATGTAAAATTTTGCCACTCCAATGTTAATTAAAAGTATAGTTAATGTTAATTGGGTGCAAAAGTATGTGCGGAGTGGCGTTGCAATAATAAGGCAACGTTACTAGTATGTTAAATTAATGTTAATTGAGGCTATTTTGGGTTTGAGTGAACCGGTACACCACAATCTTGATTGATGGTAGTGTTGTTTATTTTAGGACTAACATAAGGAATACCGAGTCCAAGTCCGCGCGCGATAAACAAGCAACCAATTAATAAGGCAAAAATTGGAGTAAGCCTATTAACAGACCCTCTAAC
>CAZRVA010000091.1:0-8344 GCA_964603255.1 uncultured Chitinophaga sp. | reverse complement strand
ATAGGACCACACATACCTGCACAATGAAAACTACCTAATAACCCGGTTAAAAAAGCTGTTATAAAAATCATTCAATAACAAATTGTTTTTCGGCAGCCATAAGCTTACCATTTAAAGTCCACTCGAAAGTTACTTTCCATACACCTTTGGCTAATTGAGCAGTTGAGTAGGTAAATTCTCCGTTTTCGTTTAATGTGAAATCGGTTTCAAAATCGAGGTTAACATCGCCCGGACGATAAAACAAGGCTTTACCTTTAAGGCTGTTGATATTACTTTTAAAAGTGATGAGTTGTTGATTTAGGTCGAAACTAATATTACGCTCAATGCCTTCTGTTGCATTAAATTTATTAATTTCTTCTTGATACCTCACTCCTTTTTCGTAGTAGTTATCATCAACCAAATCTACTTTTTGAGTACTGATTTTGTAAACCATAAAGGCCACAAAAAACATAAACGATAAACCAAAAAATACGAGCTTATGCCCCCAGTTAATTTTCATGATGCGTTAAATAAATTTAAATACTATTGGTTAAAACTTTACCGGAGCAACAAAGTTAGTGGTTATGGTATTCATTAAAACACCATTGCTATACACTTCAACTTTAGCTTCAATATTGTTGGTTTTTATTTCGGTTTGAGGAAGTATAATAAAAAACGAACCTTTTACCAATCCATCTTCACCCAATTCAAAAGTATTACCTTCTCTATCAACCATTTTTAAATCTGCACCTGCAGGAGATGTTACTTTTAACTCTATGTTTTGAGCGTTAAAGGTTTTGTTAACTACTTCAAAGTTGTACATATTGCTTATTTTACCATCACCTTGTGTTTGGTGTAACATGCCCGGTGTGCGCAAAACTGTTGCATCCACATCTTTACGGGTAAGTAACAAGTAACTTAACACACCCATTAAAATTAATAATATAGCAGTGTATGCTGCACTGCGTGGTGTAATACGATTTACTTTACCACTTGCAATTTCTTCTTGCGATGCATAACGAATTAACCCTTTAGGTTGATTAATGTGAGTCATTACATCATTACACTCATCAATACAAGCTGTGCAATTTATACATTCTAATTGTGTTCCGTTTCTGATATCAATACCGGTAGGACAAACCTGTACGCAACGTTTGCAATCAACACAATCACCAAGATTTTGCTCCACTCCTTTTTTTCTAAATCCGCGAGGTTCGCCACGTAAAAAATCGTATGCAACTACAATCGAGTTTCTGTCTAACATCAACCCTTGTAACCTACCATAAGGGCAAACTACAATACAAACTATTTCGCGGAATTTTGCGAATACGGCATAAAATACTGCCGAGAAAATAATTAGGGCTGTAAACTTACCCAAATGAGCCATTGGGCCATCAAACACCAACATCTTCACCTCATCAATACCAATTAAATAACTTAAAAAGGTATTGGCAATTAAAACAGATAGGCCAAAAAACACTGCATGCTTAGCCGATTTTTTAATAATTTTTTCGGTGTTCCAAGGCTGATCGTCTAGTTTCTTTTGGGCTTTAAAATCGCCTTCAATAAAATATTCAATTTTACGAAATAGCATTTCCATAAATATGGTTTGCGGACAAGCCCAACCGCACCATACCCTGCCAAATACAACGGTAAATACAATAATAAATACCACAAACGTTAACATCAACAAGGCAAAAAGTGGCATGTCTTGCGGCCAAAACGGAATGCCTAAAATGATGAACTTACGCTCGAGTACGTTAAGTAATAAAAGAGGGTGACCATTTAACTTTAAAAATGGCCCAACAAACAGCAGCACAATTAATGAAATACTAAACCATGTGCGCCCCGTGTACAACGGTCCTTTTGGTTTCTTTGGGTAAACCCAGTTACGATCTCCCCCTTTATCAACTAAAGAAATACTATCGCGGTATTTTTCACCACTTTGTGCTACTGCTTGATGAGACATATGTTTATTTTTTAATTGATTATTTTGCTGAAGTACTGTCTGTTGCTGCTGCGCTTGTTGTTGCGCCTGCTGCTTTTTCGCCCTGAGGTTCCTTTGCACCCGCAGGGTTTGTACCTTGCAACGTTAAGATGTAACTTGCCAACTCTTGCATTTGAGCTCCATTCATAGAGTTTTGCCAAGCCACCATACCTTTTGATGGTACACCATATTTAATGGTTTTGAAAATTGATTTTACATCACCACCATGCAGCCAGTACTCATCTGTTAAATTAGGCCCAACTTTACCTTCGCCTTTATCGCCATGGCAAACCGCACATTTTGCAGTGTACACCTTTGCACCTTCAGCAATTTTAGCATTATCTGTTAGCATGGTTACACTATTCTCGTCAATCAGGTTACCTGCCTTTTTTATGTATTCTTGTTTTGAAACCTCTGCAACTTTTAACTCTGTTTCGTATTCTTTGGCTTGTAATGGTGCAGCATCAAACACATGGTATGCCAAAAAGTAAATAAAGGCAACCACAATTGTACCGTAAAATAAAAAGTTAAACCAAACCGGGATAGGGTTATTTAACTCTTTAATGCCGTCAAAGTCGTGGTCTAACTCCACATCTTTTTCGGCAGATAAGGGTTTTAAGCTTAACATTTTTTCCCAGAAGGTTTGCTCTTCCTCAACCGGATATTTACCTCCGTTTGATTCAATTTTAAGCATGTAAACAACTTTTTGTAGCGTAAACACCAAGATTAATAGTACAAAAAGTAATATACCCAACATAATCATCAACAAATTATGGAACTCTATAATTGGAGCTCCGCTGTTTGGTTGGGCCATTGCAGCCGATGCAACCAGCATCAACACTGCAGTTAATTTAAACTTATTCATAAGTGATATTATTAATTGTCTAAGGGGATATTTTTCATTTTTTTGATGTAGCCTTTGTCTGCGGTAAATACCCACCACAACAAGCCAACAAAAAATAGAAAGAAAACAACCAGCGAGAAGATGAGATAACCATCAACACCTTGCACATTTGCTAAAAACTGTTTCATTGTTTTTGTTTTTTATTTCCTTGATTGATGCCTTTTGAACATCAATCAAGGAAAGTTTAATTAATTACTTGCTGTTTTATTTTTTTTGATATCAGTACCCAAGCGTTGCAAATATGCAATAAGCGCAACCATTTCTTTTTGGCTTTCAAGTGCAATACCTTCTTTTTTCAAGTTATCAGAAATTGTTTTAGCTTGTTCCATTAACGCATTGTTACCGTTATCAATTTCGTATTGAGTGTATGGAACACCTAAAGTTTTCATTGCTTTTAACTTTTTAGTAGTTGTGCTTACATCAATATCTTGTTCGGCTAACCATTGGTATTTAGGCATGATACTACCCGGTGACATAGTTCTTGGATCCATCATGTGGTGGTAGTGCCAGCTATCAGGATATTTACCGCCTAAGCGCATTAAATCCGGACCTGTACGTTTTGAACCCCATAAGAATGGATGATCATACACATACTCACCTGCTTTTGAGTACTCGCCCATGTAACGTTCTGTTTCGCTACGGAACGGACGAACCCATTGTGAGTGACAAACGTTACATCCTTCGCGGATATAAATATCACGACCTTGTAGCTCAAGCGGAGTGTAAGGTTTTACACTGGCAATTGTTGGTATGTTTGATTTGATTAAAAAGGTTGGAATCATTTCTACTGCACCACCAATAACAATCATAATCACTGCTAACACTGTAAACGTGATTGGTTTTTTCTCTAACACTGAATGCCAAAATTCTCCTTTTTTAAACAAGGTTGATTTTTCTAATGCAGGAGCTTCAGCTGGTTCGTTAGCTACTAAACTACCTTGCTTAATGGTTTTAACAATGTTGTAAATTAACACAATAAAACCTGCCAAGTATAAAGTACCACCTACCGAACGTAACACGTGTAATGGTAAAATTTGTATAGTAATTTTTAAGAACTCTGGGTATTGTAAAGTACCTTCAGCAGTAAACTCTTTCCACATTAAACCTTGGGTAAAACCACTCCAGTACATTGGAATTGCATAAAATACAATACCTAAAGTTGCTAACCAAAAGTGGGTGTTCATTAACTTTTTAGAGTAAATGGTAGTATTGTAAATACGTGGGATAATCCAATACAAAATAGCAAAGGTTAATAAACCGTTCCAGCCTAATGCACCCACGTGAACGTGTGCTACAATCCAATCTGTAAAGTGCGCAATAGCATTTACGTTTTTAAGCGAAAGCATTGGACCTTCGAAAGTAGCCATACCGTATGCTGTAACACCTACAGCAAACATTTTTAAGATAGGCTCATCTCGTACCTTATCCCAAGCACCACGTAAAGTTAATAAACCGTTAACCATACCACCCCAGCTTGGAGCAATAAGCATGATAGAGAATACCACACCTAACGATTGTGCCCAATCAGGTAATGATGAATATAACAAGTGGTGAGGACCTGCCCAGATATATAAGAATATTAATGACCAGAAGTGTAAAATAGAAAGTTTGTATGAATACACCGGACGACCCGCTGCTTTAGGTAAGAAATAATACATCATACCTAAAAACGGAGTGGTTAAGAAAAACGCAACTGCGTTGTGTCCGTACCACCATTGCACCAATGCATCTTGTACACCTGCATAAACCGAGTAGCTTTTTGTTAAGCTAATTGGTAACTCGATAGAGTTTACAATGTGTAGCACCGCAACTGTAACAAACGTAGCCAAGTAAAACCAGATAGCTACATACATTTGTTTTTCTCTGCGTTTAATAATTGTACCAATCATATTGATACCAAAGGTTACCCAAACAAGGGCAATCATAATATCAATAGGCCACTCCAATTCGGCATACTCTTTTGATGAGGTATATCCCAACGGTAAAGAAATTGCTGCCAATAAAATGATGGTTTGCCATCCCCAAAAGTGAATACGGCTTAACACATCGCTAAACATACGTGCTTTGCACAAACGTTGTAACGAGTAATAAACACCCATAAAGATAGCGTTACCAACGAAAGCAAAAATGATTGCGTTGGTGTGAAGCGGACGGATACGTCCGAAAGTTGTGTACTGATTCCCGAGATTTGCCGCAGGTTCGTACAATTGGACTGCTGCTAGTAGACCTACAATCATGCCAACTACACCAAAAATGATGGTGGCAATACCGAAGTCTCTCACAATTTTGTTGTCGTAATTAAATTTTTCGATTTGCATGGTATTGGTATTTGTTAGAGTTGTTTAATTAAAATTTGAGGGTACATTTTCAATACTTTTTTGGTTTGTTAATTAGTGTCTGTTTTTGATTTATTTTCTGTGTTATTGTTAGTTTCTGTTTTTGGTTTGATATCGTCAAACAATATCCTTACTGATGGTGTATAGTCATCGTCTAACTGACCAGATCTTACCGACCAAATAAAGGCTCCTAAAAAACCTATGGCCAATAAAAAACTACATCCTATTAAAATAAACATTACGCTCATTGCAAGCCTCCTTTTTTAGCAAAAAATGTGGTGGTTAATGTGGTAAATGCTATTACAGTTACCGAACTTATTGGCATAAGAACTGCTGCAAACAATGGCGATAAAGTGCCTTGTACTGCAAAACTTAAACCCACTAAATTGTATATTAATGATATGACAAAGCTGATGTGAATAACGGTTAGTGTATTTTTAGCAAAAGCAAAATATTTAGGAAAATTACCAAACACTTCTGCATCCATTATTACATCACTGGCAGGAGAAAAATGTGCGGTGTTTTCGGTAACCGAAATACCAACATGGGCAGCTTTAAGTGCACCGGCATCATTCAACCCATCTCCTATCATTACCACTTTTTTGTTTTGTTGTTGAAGGCTTTGTATAAAGTTTAACTTATCGGCTGGGGTTTGGTTAAACAACATGTTTTCGTCTTGCTTAAAATATACTTTTAAGTTGTTGCGCTCTTTGTCATTATCACCCGATAATAAATATTGTTTAAAACCAGGATTTAACTGACTTAAAACTTCGTTTAAACCATTACGATAACCTTGCTCCATTTCAAAAAAGCCAATTATTTTTTGGTTGATTTTGATGTAAACTCTGGTAGCTAAATTATTTGCATTATCATGTACATCAGCACCAACAAAACTTCTTGAGCCAACTAATACTTTTACTCCGTTTACTTCGGCTTCAATACCTTTTCCGGCAGTTTCTGTATAAGCACTTACAGCAGGTGTATTTTGTGTGCCTAAGTATGTTTTAATTTTTTGGCTTAACGGATGAATAGATTGTGATACAACTGCTGATATGATTTGTTGTTGCTCAACTGTTAACACATCACCATAAAACAATATACTTGATGCCGATGGCTGGGTTAGTGTTCCGGTTTTATCAAAAACCATGGTATCCATGTGGGCCATTTGCTCAACCACAGCAGGCGATTTAATGTAAAACTTATTGCGACCTAAAACACGCATGGCGGTACCTAATGCAAACGGACTTGATAAAGCCAAAGCACAAGGACAAGCAATAATTAAAACAGCGGTAAATGCATTAAGCGATAACGAAGGATTTACCACCAACCAAAATGCTGCACTACCAAAAGCGATAATTAACAATGCAATGGTAAAGTACTTGCTTACTACTTGCTGAAAACTTTGAATACTGCTTGCTGCATTTTTTGCAAAAGCATCGTTATTCCATAATTGGGTTAAATAACTTTGCGATACTTTTTTACTTACCTCAAGCTCAATAGTTGCACCTTTTTGGCGACCACCTGCATAAATAATCTCTCCTACTACTTTTTTAACCGGATCTGACTCGCCTGTAACAAAACTAAAATCAACTTGCGCATCACCGTTTAATAATATAGAGTCGGCCGGAATTAACTCGTTGTTACGAATTTTTATTCTATCGCCAATAGCTAAAGCCGTTACCGGAACAGTTACCTCTTGGTTATCCTTAATAACTGTAACAGCAACCGGGAAATAAGATTTATAGTCGCGTTCAAACGATAAGGTATCGAATGTTTTTTGTTGAAACCATTTACCAATTAATAAGAAAAACACCAATCCGGCATGGGTATCAAACCAACCAATTCCGTGGCCACTTACAACCTCGTAAGTACTGCGGGTAAACATTACCAAAATACCTAGAGCCAATGGTACATCAATGCTAATAAACTTCTTTTTTATACCGCCCCAAGCCGCTTTAAAGTAATCTTGAGCGCTAAAGAAAAATACAGGTAACGATAATACTAAGTTAATGTATCCGAACAGTTTTGAGAACGAACCTTTGGTAAAACTATCAAGCCCAAAATACTCCGGAAAACTAATGAGCATGATGTTACCAAAACAAAATCCAGCCACACCTATTTGGTAACTTAACCTGCGATTTTCATCTTTCTTTACATTTTTCTCTAAATCGTTTAAACTAATAGCAGGCTCGTAACCAAGGCTACTAAGCAATGTAACTATTTGGCGTAAACTTGTTTCTTTTGGGTTGAAGCTAATGTGTAATTCTTTTTTCAAGAAATTAACCTTAGCCAAAGTAATGTTTGGATTTATTTTGTAAAGATTTTCAAGCAACCAAATGCACGAACTGCAATGCATGGTTGGTATAAAAAAAGTAACTTTAGCTATTTTATCATCGCGGTATTGCAATAATTGTTGGGCTACTTTTTCATCATCTAAATAAGCAAATGCACTTGCTAATACAGGGTTACGTTGCGTAACACCGGGTGTATTTTCAATATCGTAATAACTGCAAAGGTTGTTGCTCGATAATAACTCGTACACGTTTTTGCAACCCACACAACAAAAAGTATGTTCATCAAAACTTATTTGATTAACACATACATCACCACAATGAAAGCACGATATCTTGTCTTTAACTATGTCAGCTTTTTTTGTCATTTGCTTAATTGGTTATAGGGTTGATATCAGCATTTTTTAGATAAAAAACACTTTGTGCAAGTTCATCATTATAGTCGCAAACCTTAGTGTTACCAAGCATGGAATGTATTTTTTTTCTTATTGGCTTAAACTCGTTGTGTACCGGACAAGGATTTTTCTCAGAACAATCCTTTAACCCTAAGCAACAAGAAGTTATGAGTTTATTGCCATCAATTGCAAGTACTAAATCGTACAAAGTGGTATTGCGCTGATTTACATTAACTAAAAAACCACCTTTAGGTCCTTTTGCTGAGGTTAAAAAACCTCTTTTTGATAAGTCTTGTAAAATTTTAGCAATAAAATGTTGTGGTGCATCCAAGCCTTCGGCAACCTCTTTAATACCCACAAACCTACCCTCTGATGAGCGCTGGGCTATCAAAAACATTGATCGGATGGCATATTTACAACTTTGCGAAAACATTTATTTGCTATTGCGAAGT
>CAZRVA010000090.1:0-11058 GCA_964603255.1 uncultured Chitinophaga sp. | reverse complement strand
GCTTTAAGCAGAGGTAGGTTTGCACGAAACATTATTAATGGTATTGAAGGAAACCAAGGTCCATACAGGTTAAACGGTACAAATGGCGAATTATTTATTATTATTATTTCGGGTACTGAGGCAGTTTATTTAGATGGACAAAAATTAACCCGTGGCGAACAAAACGATTATGTAATAGATTACAATACAGGCGAAATTACCTTTATGCCGCGCAGACCAATTACGCAGTACAGCCGTATTGTGGTTGAGTTTCAATTTGCAGATAGAAATTATGCACGAACTGTTTTTCATACCCATACTGCATTTGAGATGCCAAAGTATAAAGTGCAAGTAAATTACTTTACTGAGCAAGACAATAAAGATCAACCATTTTTACAAACGTTAACCGATAGCAGTAAAAGGATATTGGCAAATGTTGGCGATAATATTGAGTCTGCAATTATTAACAGCGATGTAAAAGTAAGCTTTGATAGTAAAAAAGTAATGTACCGAAAGATAGATACACTGGCTTACTCAGGTGTTTATATATATGCACCTACACAAGGAAACGATAGCGTTTTTTATGAAGTACGTTTTAGTTTGGTTGGGCAAGGATTTGGTAATTACAAACAAATAAGCAGCAATGCCAATGGTAGGGTTTATGCTTGGGTTGAACCGATAGGCGGTATTCCGCAAGGAGATTACGAACCTGTTATAAAATTAATTAGCCCCAAGCGCAGGCAAATGTTTACAGTAGGAACTGAAATCACAGCCATAAAAAACACTACCATAAAATTAGAAGCAGCTAATAGTAATAATGATGTCAACACGTTTTCTAATAAAGATAAAAGCAACGATGCAGGCTATGGTTTAAAAGCATCTGTCGATAATAATATCAAACTGACATCAAACCAAAACAACAAAAACTGGGTATTAAACACACAACTTAATTACGAGTATGTAGATCGCAACTTTAGGTTTGTGGAACGCTACAGAAACGTGGAGTTCGACCGTACCTGGAACAGGTTATTAAGCAATCAAAACAACAACATAGATACCGGTTACGAAGAAAATATAACCTCGATAAAAACAGCTTTAAAATACGATAATAACTTTCAAGTGTATTACCAATTGGGAAGTTATAACCGACAAAAACAGTTTAACGGACTGCAACATCAAGCCGGAACATTTTTGCTGTTAGGTAAAAACACCTTAACTGCCGAGGGCGAATTGGTAAACACCAGTAACAATATTTTAGGGAATCAAACCAGCGAAGTAAGAAGATATAAAAGTGAGTTAACAAGAAGATTTTGGAAACTTACAGGTGGCGTTAATGCAGAAGGTGAGCAAAGTTTTTTTAAACGCAACAGCGATACTTTATTAGGTGGAAGCTACGGCTATCAGCAGGTTGGAGCATTTATAAGAAATTCAGACTCAACCAAAGTGCGCTACAACTTAGGTTACAATAAACGTACAGATTTGTTACCGCGCAGTACAGAAATGGCGCAATCTACAGTTGGGCATAATGTAAACTTAGGTGCTGATGTAAGGCAAAATAATGGCAACCGTTTATCGGGTAATTTTACTTACCGCGAGTTTTTAGTGAAAGACACCAACATCACCAAACTAAAACCTGAACGCACTTTATTGGCACGTATTGAATACGATTACTCATTTTTAAAACGTGTGTTTGTTGCCAACACGTATTACCAAATTGGCTCGGGGCAAGAGTTGAGAAGAGATTTTCAATACGTGGAAGTTTTGGTTGGACAAGGTATTTATGTTTGGAAAGATTTTAATAACGATGGTGCACAACAACTAAATGAGTTTGTATTGGCTGGTGCTGCGGATAAACCCATGGCCAACTACATACGTGTGTTTTTACCAACCAATTCATACATCAGCACCAATGCCAATCAATTTAACCAAACATTAAATATTAACCCTGCAGCGGTATGGATTAACAAAAAAGATTTTAGAAAAATTATTAGCAAATTCAGTAATCAATCTGCGCTAAAAATTGATCGTAAAACAACACAAATAGATACACGTGATTTTTTAAATCCATTCTTTTTAAATGTAAATGACACTTCGCTGATATCGTTAAACTCTATATTCAGAAATACATTTTTCTTTAACAGAAGTAACCCCACTTTTGGTGCAGAAATTACTTACTCAAACCAAAGGAGTAAATCTTTTTTAACCAACGGGTTTGAAGCAAGAAATAGAACCGAACAAGGATTGAACGTGAGGTGGAATGTAAACTCATCATGGAGCATAACCAATACCATTAACACAGGAATTAGAATTTACAGCAGCGATTTTTTTAGCAACAATAATTTTAACTACACTTTTGTTGAGTTAAAACCACGTTTAAGTTATCAACTAAATACACGTTTACGTATAACGGCATTGTATGGTTATTTTGAAGGAAACAACTTGGCTGAGTTGGGAAATCAAATAGGAAAAAACCAAGAACTTGGTGGTGAATTTAGGTACAGTTTAGCCAAACAAGGTGTACTAAATGCAAAGTTAAGTTCTTATCAAATTCAGTTTAATGGCGATGTACAAAGTCAGCTAGGTTATGATATGTTACAAGGTTTGGCCGTTGGGCAAAACACGGTTTGGAATATTAACTTCCAACAACGTTTGGGCAACAACCTACAAATAACCATTAACTACGATGGCAGAACTGCCGAAACACAACGCACCATTCATATTGGCAGAATGGAAGCGCGTTATATATTTTAGCACAGTTGCAATAATTCCCCAACAGGCGGGTGTTGTGGTATTGTTTTATATTTTTGTTGAGTAAGTAAAAACAGAGCATGCTATTTAAAAACACACCGGTATTCGAACGATTGTTGGTTTCCTTAAAAGGGAAAATCATACTTGCTTTTGTGGTATCTGGATTGGCTGTTTTAATTGCATGGATTTTAACGGGAACTTTGTTTAACGAAACCCGAAAAACCGTTGAAAACCTATCAATACCCAACGAAAGATTGGTGGTAATAGATAGTTTGTACTATTCGGTAAATGAGTTAAATCGTTTGCAATACATTGGCAATACTTTAAGCAACACTGCTGCTAATAAGCGCATGACAGCCATTGTAAAAAAAACAAACCTACAGTTGCAGCAGTTGCGCGACATGGAACAAACCAACTCATTTCAGTTGGAGCGAATTGATACATTAACGCAACTCATCAATCAATACAAAACACTTTACACCAATTACATTAAACTTAAATCAGAGATATTAAGAAACTCCGCTTTAGGTAAAAACATTAAAGAGTTAGAAGGGCTTTTATCATTAAGCCAAGAAATGATAGATAGCAATGTGAGGACTACCAAAAAGAAAACCACCACCATTAGTGAGCCGATTGATGAGGAAAATGAAAGAACGCAATTGGGACAAATTATTGAAAAGATTTTTGGTAAACGAAAGGAAAAACAACAACTAAAAAAAACAGTTATTGAAGAGGAAAAAGTGCGCATAGATACTTTAACCATTGGGCAAAAAGACAGCATACAACGTGCTATATTATCGCATATTGATAACATGACTTTGAGCCAGCACCGCAAAACTTCGAGGTTTATTGAAAAGGAAAAAGAATTGATTTTTTTAAGCAATCAGTTAATTAGGCAAATGTATAACATGGTTGCCTCTATTAAACACGAAGAAGCTGTAACTACCGGAATTGAAACCCAACAAGCCGCACGCATTTTAAAACAAGGTTTGTTTAACATTAATGCTTTATTGGTTATATTTTTAGTGGCCATTGGTTTATTGCTTCTACTTATTTTGTTCGATTTATCAAAAAGTAACCAATACCGTATTGCCTTACAACAAGCCAAACAAGATGCTGAAGATGCAGCTATTGCCAAACAAAAATTTTTGGCCAATATGAGTCATGAAATACGCACACCGTTACAATCTATTATAGGTTTTGCCGAGCAAGCTAAAAACTCAAATCAATCTAACCAAGAAACTATAAACACCATATTTAACGCTTCTACACATTTGTTGCAAGTTGTAAACGAGGTATTGGATTATAGTAAAATCTCTTCAGGAAAAATTACCTTAAACATCGCGCCTTTTAACTTAAATAAGTTGGTTGATGAAGTAGCTGATGTTTATGAAAAATCGGTAATAGAAAAGGGTTTGTTATTTAGCAAACAAAACAAAAGCTCAGCTAAAATACTTAAAGGAGATGCATTTAGGATTAAACAGATTTTATTTAACCTATTGGGTAACGCTTTAAAATTTACAAAACAAGGCGAGATTTCGTTGCGTGTATATACCGATAAACAGTTTACCATTTTTGAAGTAACCGATACCGGTGTTGGCATAAACAACCAACAACTAAAAAATATTTTTAACGAGTTTGAACAAGCCAATGAACAAGTGGCCTCAACTTATGGAGGAAGTGGACTGGGATTAACCATTGTGCATAAGTTGGTGCAACAAATGCAAGGAGAAATAAAGGTTAATTCTACACCCGAAAAAGGCTCCACATTTACGGTGCGTCTTCCACTTCCAATAGCGGATGAAAGTATGATGATTGCGTCCACATCAACCCCAATAAAAATTAGTAAACATAAACCCATTTGGTTGGTTGATGACGACACGTTTATCAGGCAATTGTGCGAAACCATTTTTAAGAAACACGAATTAAACTACCAAATTTTTAGCTCGGCAAACGAGTTATTAAATGCTATTCAACCCAACACAAAACCATTGGTATTTGCTGATATTAGAATGCCCGAAATGGATGGCGTAACCTTATGCAAAGCTTTAAAAAATAAAGCACCCAACCTTGAAGTGGTGGCAGTAACAGCACAAGCTATGGCTTATGAGAAAGAGCATATTTTAAAACAAGGTTTTGATGCTGTGCTTACCAAACCATTTTTAGAAGATGATTTATTGGGAATGATTGCTCAGTTTAATCCACAAAAAGTTATGGTGGAATACGATTTGAAAAACATCAAAATAATGAGCGGTGATGAGGAAACCTTTAAACAACATGTTATGAATATCGTAACTGAAACTTTAGAGGATTTGGAGCAATTACAACAACACATCAACAACCACGATGTAAAAAACACTTACGAAATAGTACATAAACTAGCGGGAAGAATTGGGATGACAGGTGCAAAAAACCTGCATCAGAACATGCGTTTAATCGAACAAAAATTAGCACAGGCCAATAATTTAGATGAATATAAAATAGAATTAGAAGCAATCAACAAATCAACCCAAGAATTAATAACTGCATTGAAAAAAGAAGTTTAACTTTTTGTTACAAATTATATTTCTGCATTTTGTTGTAAAGGGTTTTTCTATCAATATTTAACAATTGTGCTGCCTTTGTTTTATTATACTTTACCTCTTTCAACGTTTTTTCAATCAGTAATTTTTCTGCCGATTTTAAATCTGTTTCAATTGGTGCATCGGGTTCAACATCTGATAAGAAATTATGACTATTAATCTCATTAAACATTTCATCAGGCAACACATCTGGCAAAATAAAATCACCTCTTGTTAGTAGCACTGCACGCTTTACTACGTTTTTTAACTCACGTAAATTACCCGGCCAATCGTAATTTAAAAATAAATCAAACACAGCCTTATCCACACCTTTGACTTCTTTGTTCAACTCTTGGTTGGCTTGTGTAATAAAATGATTGACGAATAATCCAAGATCGACATTACGTTTGCGAAGCGGTGGCGTTTTTATACTAAACTCGTTTAACCTGTGGTATAAATCTTCTCTAAATTTATTGGCTTTTACACTGGCCAACAAATCATCGTTGGTAGCCACCAAAATGCGCACATCAATATTAATTGTTTGATTAGCGCCCATGGGTTGAATGACTTTTTCTTGCAAGGTGCGCAGCAATTTTACTTGCACATCATAATTTAAATTACCAATTTCATCCAAAAACAACGTACCTCCATTAGCAAATTCAAACTGACCTTTTTTGTTTTGAAGCGCTCCAGTAAAAGCACCTTTTACATAACCAAACAATTCGCTTGAGGCCAAATCGTTGGTAAGTACACCACAATCAATAGCCACAAAAGGTTTGTTGGCACGCGGGCTTTTTGCATGTATGGTACGAGCCACGTATTCTTTTCCGGTACCACTTTCGCCCTGTATAATAACCGACATGTTGGTGGGCGCTACCAACTCTATGTACTCGTAAAGTTGTTTTGATAAATTACTTTCTCCTTTTATAAAAGGAATATTGTTTGATGAATCTTTTTTTACTGGTACTTTTACCTCTACTGCTTGTTGTTCTTGCAACTTAAAACCCGATTCAATCAACATCAACAGTTCATCAGGATTTACAGGTTTGGTAATGTAATCGCATGCACCACTTTTCATACTGCGCACAGCAGTTCTAATGTCGTGAAAAGCCGTCATCATAATAAACGGAATACATGCACCTTTATCTCTTATTGATTGCATAAACTCCAGACCGGTTCCGTCAGGTAATCTATAATCAGAAATCACCATATCAAACTCAACGCTTGTCCATAACTCTCCTGCCCTTTTTATGCTGTATGCAACCTCAACGTTGTATTGTTTTTTATTCAAAAAACCTTGCAACATGTTGGCAAACGAAACATCATCTTCAATAACTAAGATTTTTTTATTCATTGTATATAGATAAGCGGCAAAAGTGAATTACAATTTTACTTGAATTGATTTGATAAAACTAAAAAGACACGAGGTTGGAAAATTATTATACGAAAAAACCGGAGCTATGAAACTCCGGTTTTAAACCCAACCTATGAAAACGAGAAGGCTTAGTTAACCTTTTTACCTTCTTTATTTAACTTAACAACAACTGTTTTGTCAGCTTGTTTTAAAGAAATGCCATAAAATTCGCCAGCCTCAGCTTTTACAAGCTTTGCAGATACAAATTCCATTCCTTTAAACTCTTCTGTTGCTAAAGTTTTACGAACTGCTTCAGGCAATTCTTCTAATTTTAATGTTGGCTCTTCTGCCTTAACAGGAGCAGGTGCAGCAGTTTCTTTTACCGCAGCTGGTGTAGCTGGTGTTGCAGGAGCTGCAGTTTGTGCATTGGCAGCAATAGCGCCTAAAACTAAAATTGATGCAGATAAGATTACTTTTTTCATAATAATAATTTTAAAGTGTTTGGTTGATGTATTTCAATACACTTGCCAAAAAACGAACCACGAACAAACCTCAGTTATACAAACACTTACAAAAACACAGTGCAATTTTTAAGATAAAAAACGTGGCATTACACCACAAAATGGGGAATGACACACTCCCAAAATAGCCACAATGCACGTGATTTTTTATAACTTAAAGCAAACAAGACATATTGATGTATTACATTAATAACCATTTGTTTATTTGACTTTTATTATCATCTTTACAAAAGTATAGGATGCCCCTAACTATGACAACCCAGAACCAATTAAATAATAACAACCTTCATACAGAAATCCTAGAATCATTGGGGAAGAATATCCCCAAAACAGTATTGTATCAATTCGTTAGATACCCTGATGGCAATAAAAAATTCACATACATCAGCGAAAACGTTGCATACATTACAGGTAAAAGTGCTGCAGAGGTAATGGAGAATCCCAACCTATTGTTTAAAACTGTTTTGGAGAAATATGTTGAATCTTGGATTGTAGCTCAAGAGGAATCATTTTCAAACATGACCATGTTCAACTTCGAGTTGGAGTGTGAAAGCGCTATTGGTGATATTAGGTGGTTAAGAATAACCTCTAACCCACAAAAGCTAGCCGATGGTACCGTACTTTGGACAGGGATACAAATAGATATTACAGAAGAAAAAAACAGTGCGTTAAAACTTCAAAAAAACAATAGAGAACTAGCGTTACTAAATAGTATAAACGATGTCATTTCAAATGCTAAAACGAGTTCACAATTATTACACGAAATATGTAGGTGTTTAGTTGAAAAAGGAAATTACAAACTGGCTTGGATTTGTAAACTACCAGACGAAACAGATCCTGAGAAGATAGTAAGACCATATGCTAGTTTTGGTTATACTGATTATCTTAAAAAGATAAAAATTAATTTAAAATCGGATGAGTTAAGAAAAGGTCCAACAGCATCTGTACTGTTAGATGGAGGGAGTGTTATCACCAATAATTTTGAATTATCTAATAGGTTTAAGCCATGGCTAGATTACGCACGTGAAGTAGGATTCTCTGCATCAGGTGTTTTCGCAATTAAATTTGAGAACGGTATTAATGGTGCTCTAAATGTTTATTCGAATCAAATAGACGCATTTGATGAACATGAAACCAGTATTTTAAATAGGGTTGCAAAAAACATAACCAATGCAATTGAAAACTTATATTTAAAAGCCCAGAAAGAAGAGGCTTTGTTTTTGTTAAAGGAACGTAACAAAGAGCTAAAAACCATATACGAAATATCAGAATTACTAAGTGATGATTTTGCTGATGAAGATTCGATTTTTGAAAATTTAGTTAGAGCCCTACCCAAGGCATGGCTATACAACCATTTATGTGAAGCTTCACTTACAATTAAAAATAAAACATACGCTACTGCTGGTTTCACTAACTCGCAAGTTAAACAATACACCAACATTTTATTAAACAAACAAATCATTGGTCATTTAACTGTTGTATATAAACAAGACGATTTAATCGGAAATAATAATCCGTTTTTGAAAGAGGAAGATGAGTTACTAAGCACAGTGGCCGATATGATTGCGAACTTTTATAGTAAAAAGAATACAATAAAGGCACTCACTCAATCTGAAGCTAACCTCAGATCTGTTTTCAATCACACAGAGATTGGTTATGCGCTTATTGATTTAAACTATAAAGTATTATCATCAAACAAGATGCTTGATCATATCATGTTTAAATTCATCAAAAAAGAGTTTAAAATAGGTGAAGATATTTTTAACTATGTTTTAGCTGAAAGACAAAACCTATTAAGAGATGCAATTGGCAGTGCATTAAAAAACAAAACACCAATATCATACGAAACATCCAACATATTAGATCAAAACAAATATTACTTTATTGTAAGTGTAATTCCTGTAATGGATAACAATCATGTGATAAGCATATGTATATCTGTTTACGATGTTACCCAACGCAAAAACATGGAATTAGAGCAACAGAAAATAACAAGTGATTTGTTGCAACGTAACCGAGATTTAGAACAATTCGCCTTTATTGTTTCGCATAATTTACGTGCACCTGTTGCCAATATTTTAGGATTAAATATGCTGCTCCAAGAAAACTTGCCTGAAGATGAAAAACAAAATATTCTTGAAAAAATCAGTTTGTCTACACAAAGACTAGATGGTGTTGTGCAGGATTTAAATACCATATTGCAGGTAAGGCGCGAAGTCTCTGAAATTAAAACGCAAGTTCATTTCAGCACACTTATTCATAATATAAAGGAAAGTATAGAAAATATTCTCCATGATAGTCACGCTGTTATTGAAACAGATTTTTCGCAAGTAATGAGCATCAACACCATTAGAACTTACCTTGGAAGTGTATTTTTTAATTTAATAACAAATAGTGTAAAGTATGCCCGAGAAGGTGTTCCGCCACACATTACTATAACTACACACCGAGAAGGCAACAACATAATTATACGATACAAAGACAATGGTCGCGGTATTGATTTAAAAAAATACAGTGAACAGGTTTTTGGGTTATATAAACGTTTTCATACGCAAGCAGAGGGCAAAGGCATTGGTTTATTTATGACCAAAACACAAGTTGAAGTAATGGGTGGAAAAATTACGATTAACAGTGAGCCAAACCGGGGAACTGAGTTCACCATTACTTTGCCGGAAGAAGAAGATTAAAAATAGTTTTTGTCCCACAAAAAAAGCCTTCATCTATTGTATGATGAAGGCTTGTTTATGATTAAAAGATATTAACTCTTACAAATGTATACACTCACCATATGCTTGCGCTGCGGCTTCCATAATAGCTTCGCTCATGGTTGGATGCGGATGAACCGACTTGATAATTTCCATACCGGTAGTTTCTAATTTACGGGCAACTACAACTTCTGCAATCATCTCTGTTACGTTTGCTCCTACCATGTGAGCTCCTAAAAACTCACCATATTTCGCATCAAAAATAACTTTAACAAAACCTTCTTTTGCACCTGCTGCACTTGCTTTGCCGCTTGCCGAGAATGGGAATTTACCTACTTTAATTTGGTAGCCCGCTTCTTTTGCAGCTTTTTCGGTGTAACCTACAGAAGCAACTTCAGGTGAGCAATAAGTACATCCCGGAATGTTGTTGTAGTTTAATGCTTCAGGATGATGACCTGCAATTTTCTCTACGCAGATAATACCTTCTGCACTTGCAACGTGTGCCAATGCAGGACCTTTAACAATATCACCAATTGCGTAAACACCTTTAATATTGGTTGCATAAAAATCATCAACCAATACTTTTCCTTTATCGTGTTTTACACCCACGGTTTCTAAACCTAAGTTTTCTAGGTTGGTTTGAATACCTACTGCAGATAAAACAACATCAGCTTCTAACTCAACCACACCTGTTTTGGTTTTAACTTTTACTTTGCAACCGGTACCTTTTGTATCAACCGATTCAACAGAAGAATCAGTCATGATATCAATACCAGATTTTTTAAATGATTTAGCTACTTCTTTAGATACATCTTCATCCTCAATTGGAAGGATGTTTGGTAAAAACTCAACAATAGTAACTTTTGTTCCCATTGCATTATAGAAGTATGCAAACTCGCAACCAATTGCACCGCTACCCATAACAATCATTGATTTAGGTTGTTTGTCCATAGCCATGGCATCACGGTAACCTAAAATCTTTTTATTATCTATTTTTACATTAGGTAACTCGCGGCTGCGCGCACCTGTTGCCAAAATAATCGATTTGGCTTCGTATGTTTTTTTAGCACCGGCAGCATCAGTAACTTCTACTTTGTTAGCAGCTGCTAATTTACCGGTATCAATAATCACATCAATTTTATTTTTCTTCATTAAGAAGGCAATACCTTTACTCATGCCATCGGCAACAC
>CAZRVA010000089.1:0-11157 GCA_964603255.1 uncultured Chitinophaga sp. | reverse complement strand
CAACAAAACATTGGTTTTCTATGGCCCTTGCACGTAACAAAACTTTCCAATGTTCTGCTCTTCTCTCTGGCCAATTGGCTACAATAAAAATGGCATCGTAATCATTTGCCGGTGTTCTTCTTATCCAAACCGGGAAACGCAAATCATAACAAACCAATAATCTTATTTTAAAACCATTGTAGTTTATAATGATGTTTTCGTTACCTGCTTTGTAATGGTTATTTTCGCTACCAATGCTAAACAAATGGTGTTTGTTGTAAGCAAAATAAGTTCCGTTAGGATTCATCCAAACAAACCTGTTGTATACATCATTGTGTTTCGTACTCATCATTATACTGCCACAAATAGCCGCATTTTTTTGTTGTGCCATGTTATGCATCCATTGCATGGCAGCACCATCTGGTTTTTCGGCTAAACTGGTATTCATACTAAAGCCCGTGGTAAAAGTTTCGGGCAATACAATTACATCAACCGGCTGATTGATGGCTGATATTTTTTGAGTAAACAGCTCCAAATTAGCAGATGGGTTTTCCCAATGTAAGTCGGTTTGTATGGTGGCAACTTTTAATTCACTCATATTTTATGAAGTTTTTCGGCTGCTTTTTCCAGCGTTTCGTTTTGTTTGGCAAAGCAAAAACGCAGCACGTGGTTGTCGATATTTTTGTGGTAAAATACAGATGTTGGGATGGAGGCAATTTTAAAGTCTTTGGTTAAGCGCACCGCATAATCGGTATCTTTTTCTTGGGTAATTTTACCGTAATCAAGCATTTGGAAATAAGAACCTAAACAAGGCATCAACTTAAACTTACTTCCCTTAACCAACTTTTGAAAATAATCTCTTTTCTCTTGGTAGAAGGCGGATAGCTGTAAGTAAGCATCTTTGTCTTCCATAAAATCTGCAATGGCATACTGAACCGGTGTATTGGCACTAAAGCACATAAACTGATGCACTTTTCTAAACTCGGTGGTAAGGTTTGCAGGTGCAAGTACGTAGCCCATTTTCCATCCTGTGGTGTGGTAAGTTTTACCAAACGAAGATACAATGATGCTCCTTTCAGCAAGTTTCGGATAACGTGCTACACTTTGGTGTTCAACGCCATCAAAAATAATGTGTTCATATACTTCGTCACTCAACACAATAATCTCCGAGTTTTTAACAATCTTTTCTAAACGTTGCATATCCTGCGCACTTAGTGTTGTTCCTGTTGGGTTGTGTGGCGTGTTAATAATGATCATTTTGGTTTTGTAGGTCACCAATTTTTTTACCTCATCCCAATCAATTTTATAAGTAGGGTATTTTAACTCTGCAAACACTGCACGACCGCCATTTACATGTATGGCAGGTAAGTAACTATCATAACAAGGTTCAATAATTATTACCTCATCGCCCTCGCCAATAAAAGCACTAATGGCTGCATACAAGGCATGAGTACCACCTGGTGTAACTGTAATTTCTGTTTCTGGATTGTAAGTAG
This sequence comes from uncultured Chitinophaga sp., assembly GCA_964603255.1. Lineage (GTDB taxonomy): Bacteria > Bacteroidota > Bacteroidia > UKL13-3 > UKL13-3 > UBA6183. Next base: position 9,682 of record CAZRVA010000089.1, on the reverse strand, counting down.
CACTGTACAATTCCTGAGTTTTTTCAGCAATTTTTTCGCGTAATTTCATCACACCCGGCATAGGTGCATATTGGTTAAAACCCGCTTTCATGTAGTGGTTTACCAATTCAACCAATTTGGGGCTACATTCAAAGTCGGGGAAACCTTGCGCTAAATTTATGGCACCATGTTCTGTCGCTAATGCACTCATTACACTAAAAATGGTGGTGCCTGTTTTTGGAAGTTTTGATTTAATGGATCCGGGGAACTGCATAATCTTTAGCTTTCAATTAAAGTCCTAAAATACTTGTATTTGTTGAAGATTTGCAACTAAGTTGTTAAGAAAATACCCACCATAAATAAATATCTTGTAGCTGTGCATTTTATAGTTTTGGGTTGACCTTATTCTGCTATATTTGCGCCACTAAAATGATAGCATTAACAGATATTGGATTTGAGTTTGGCGGAAGATTTTTATACCGTAACGCCAACTGGCACATTAAGCCAAACGAACGTATTGGATTGATTGGAATGAACGGAACAGGCAAATCTACCTTGTTGCGTGTTATTAATGGAGAGTATCAACTTACCGAAGGAAATATTTCTAAACCCCGCGATTTAACCATAGGTTTTTTAAATCAGGATCAATTAAGTTTTGAAACCGAGGCTTCTATTTTACAAGTTGCCATGAGTGCTTTTCAACGTCAGCTCGATTTAGAGATTGAAATTGAAAAGATATTAAAGGTGATGGAAACCGACTACAGCGATGAAGTTTTAAATAAGCTTAGCGATTTACAAACCGAGTTTGATGCTTTGGATGGCTACAACATTCACCACAAATGCGAAAAAGTATTAGAAGGTTTAGGTTTTACTACAGCTCAATTACAACAACCGTATAAAAAGTTTTCGGGTGGATGGCGCATGCGTGTAATGCTTGCAAAATTACTGTTACAAAACCCGAACTTGTTGATGCTTGATGAGCCTACGAATCACTTGGATTTACCAACAATTGAGTGGCTAGAGAATTACCTGAGAGATTACAATGGAACCGTAATTGTTGTATCTCACGATAGGGAATTTTTGGATAAAATGGTTACCAAAATTGTAGAGGTAAGCATGCAAAAAATTAACGAGTACAGCGGTAACTATAGTTTTTATCTGGAGTCGAAATCGGAGCGAATGGATTTACAACAGCGCCAATTCGATAACCAGCAGCAATTTATTAAACAACAAGAACAGTTTATTAACCGCTTTAAAGCCAAAGCAAGTAAGGCTACTGCCGCACAAAGTAGGGTTAAATTGTTGGAGAAATTGGATAGGATAGAAGCCCCTGAAGATGATAATGCGGAGATTAATATTGATTTCAGAATCAGCACACAATCGGGTAAAGTGGTAACCGAAATTAAAAATGTTTCTAAATCGTTTCCTGATATTGACATTTTAAAAGGCGCATCGGGCGAGATTGTGCGTGGCGATAAAATTGCATTGATTGGTGCCAATGGTAAGGGTAAATCAACCTTATTGCGTTTAATTGCCGGTACAGATACTTTTGACGGTGAAATTGCTACCGGACACAATGTTATTCCTGCGTTTTACGCACAGCATCAATTGGAATCGTTAAACGTTGAAAACGAAATTATAGAAGAGATGCGTCAGTATGGTTCTGATAGAACAGAAACTGAATTGCGTACTATTTTAGGTTGCTTTTTGTTTACCAACGATGAAGTATTTAAAAAGATTAAAGTACTAAGTGGAGGTGAAAAAGCGCGTGTGGCTTTGGCAAGAACACTTTTAGCAGAAGCTAACTTTATGTTGCTGGATGAGCCTACCAATCACTTGGATATGCGTTCTATCAACATCTTAATTCAAGCATTGCAAAAGTATGAAGGCACGTTTGTGGTGGTATCTCACGATAGGTACTTTGTATCGCAAATTGCAAATAAAATTTGGTGGCTTGAGGATGGTCAGATAAAAGAATATCCAGGAACTTACGATGAGTATGAATATTGGCGCAAAAAGCAGGAAGAGATTAAAAAACTGCAAGATGCACAAGATAAAAAAGTAGCAGCCGAAGCACCAAAACCTAAAAAAGAAGTAGATAAAACAAACAATAAAAACTCGGGTAATCAGTTACAAAAACTACAAAAGGAGTTTGCCGCTATCGAAAAAACAATTGCCGATTTAAAAGCAAAAATTGCCGATACCGAACAACACTTTTTAGATACCACATTGATGCAAAACGTGCAAAAGGCGCAAGAGTTAAATGCTGGTTACGATTTGCTTAAAAAGGAGTTGACCCAAATGGAAACAGACTACGAAAAGTTGTTTGAAGCCATTATGGATCTTGAACAAAACAGTTAATTATGATTAAAAAAATTGCCTTTATTGTCGCCACAATTTTTAGTACTTTAGTTAATGCTGAAGAGTTACGTTACGAAAATCAAATTTTTGATTCGCGTGTTAAAACCGTGTTGTTAACAAAGGCAGGAACTGATGACAGGTATCCGATTGTTGCTTTAAACTCTAACGACCAATTGGAGTTGAGTTTTGATATTTTAGGCAATAAAAATGATTACTTCCAATACACACTTATACATTGTGATGCAAATTGGAAACCTACGGCTCTGGGACAAAACGAGTATTTAAGAGGTTTAACATTTGATAATATTACTGATTTTAAATACTCAACCAACACTTACGTGAAGTATGTGCATTACAGTTTGATCTTACCCAACGAAAACATGAAGCCCATTTTTGCAGGTAACTACTTGGTTAAAGTGTACCGTAATTTTGATGAAGAGGATTTGGTGTTAACACGCAGAATGATGATTTTAAATCCTGCAGTATCCATTGATGGTGCAGCAAAGCCTGCAACTTTAGCACAATATCGTTTTACCAAACAAGAAGTTGGGTTTAGTGTAAATTACCGTGGGTTTAATATGCCCGATCCATATAAAGATGTAAATGTAGTGTTGATGCAAAATGGACAATGGGATAATACCATTACCGGTTTAAAACCGTTGTTTATTCGCGACAATACATTAGACTACAATTATTACGACCAAACTTTGTTTAGTGGTGGTAACGAGTTTCGTTTTTTTGATACCAGAAGTTTACGTCAGTTTAGCCAAAATGTAAGGGCTAAAACATTGGATAGTGTTTACCATTGCTTTTTAAATTACGAGGAGTCTCGTGGCAGCAAACAGTACTTTAATTACCTTGATTTTAATGGTAAACGAGTAATTGCCAATCGCGATGGACAAAATGTGGGTATTGATGGTGATTATGCATTCATTACATTTTACTTGTTAAGCCTTACTCCGTTAAACGAGGATGTGTATGTTTATGGTGAGTTTACCGATTGGCGCTTATTGCCTGAGTATAAAATGTACTACAACAAAAGCAGGTTACGTTACGAGTTAGAAGTACAACTAAAGCAGGGTAGATACGAATATAAATACGCCACTAAAACCACAGAAGGTAAGATTGATGATACCTCATTGGAAGGCTCTCATGCACAAACAGAAAATGAATACATGGTGTTAATTTACCATAAAAACATTCAGTACAAATACGATGAGTTGGTAGGCAGCAGGGTAATTAAAACCCAGTTTTAGCGCAACTCAAAACTACCCGATAAAATAACCGGAGGCACTTCGTCTTCATCCATCATGTAACGAGTAGAGTAGGCTTTGTAATTTAGTACCCCGTTTTCAAACGAAATGCTCATTACAGCCGGATCTTTTTCTCCGTTACCGCTTTCTACTTTGTATTCGTAATCCAACTCCGCAGTGCGTGTACGTTGGTACCAAACGAAATCATCGTAGTTGCACAAAGCAGCTTCATATTGTGCCAATGCACCACACATTAACTCATGTATAACCAGAGGTTCATCGTTACCTCTTTTAATACTAATGGTACTGTGTAATGATGCATTGCCTTGTCCGGTTAAAAACACCAATTTAGAAATGTGATTTACTTTTATAAAATAAAGTAACTCTTCCTTTTGTTGATGGTAGGTTTCGGAGCTCCAATATTCACTAAAGTAAGTTTCTTTTATGGCCGCAAATGGCACGGGAGTAACCACAAATTTAGGAATGTCTTTATTGTCAATCAGCCATGCCTTAAACGCTTCCATTTGTTCGGCACTAATCATTTGGCGTTTACCAAACTGATATCTTTCTAACCGCACATCCATTACAAAAAATGCATTACCTGCATAGTTATAATGGTAGTATAATTTTGATGAGCCATAGGTATGCGGGTTCCTTAAATGCTGATAATTTTGGTAAGCAGGCAATGCCTCCATTAAATAGTATGATGCCGGTTTGTAGTCGTACTCCGTATCATTAGCATACTTAAAATACAACTCATGATCGTTAATGGCACTGTAATTGGCAATTCTACCTAAAAACTCAGCAGCTTCTCTTGTTTTCCAGGCATCATTATATTTCCTGATGAACAAATCTGCTTGTATTGGTGATGATTGTGCAGGAGCATCAATGTATATTTGGTTCCCGGCATGCAACATAAACGATGGTTTATCTACTCGTCTGATATTACTTAAGTTTTTAAACACACGTTTACCGTCCTCGGTATTGCGTTGTAAAAAGTTACATCCCAATAAAAAATTAACCGGATAATCAACCCTTGGTATGGTGTTAAAACTACCACGACCATAACCACCAATAGGTACATTGGCTATGTCTTTAAAAACCACTTCCACCATGTACATCATCCTGATAAAACCACTATCGGCCGGGTTTAAATCGGTAAATTCAAAAACGCCAATAAAATTATTGTGTTTGTAAATGGTTAGGTTTTGGGTGATGTTCTGAAAATCACTCTTTAATACTATATGTGCAGTTAGTGTAGTAGTGCTTTCATTGTTGGCAATTCCTCGAACCCAGATTTTAGCTGAATTTTCAGAAACATGGCCAATGATTAATTGAGACATAGTTTGGTAATGATTGTTTAAGTAAAACTAATCATAAAATTACCTAAAAATCAAGCATATGTAGTTTTTTGTTATGTTGACAAGGTGAGGAATGGCATGAAATTATTGTGTTAATCTGTTGTAAATAAGCGTGTTGTTTGCTTGTGTGTTGCATTTGCTACATGTGAAGAAAGTTTGGTTTTTAGAGGTTATCACCTTAAAACCAATAAGCTAAAAACTAATTCACTGTAAAATCCGCGTTCATTAGAACAGCTTTTTTCCTATTGCAATAAACCGGCACTCCATTGTAAACCATACAAGGTTTTGAAGAATTTGGTTTTCAGTTCAATCAGTTTTTCTTGGGCTTCAAGCGCCTTGCTTTCGCGGCTGTTAATTAAAAACAAAGAGCTTTCACCATTAAAAAAACGGGTTTCCTCAGCCTTTAACAATTGGTTGTAGTTATTGTAAGCAGCACTTTGTAACTCAATTTGTTTTTTTAGGGTAATGTACTCGTTGTAGTATTGTTTTACTTTAATTTCAACTTGTTGTTGTTTAATGTTTAAGTCTAGTTTGCTTGATTCCAGTTTAAACTTGGCTGCTTTGTATGCTCCACGTCCTTCGCTTAAAAACAATGGCATTTCAAACTTTACTCCATATTGATAGTTGTTGTTTAACAATAAACCTTCTGTATTCCAGGCGTAATCCTTGTTTAAATGATTGTATTGTACATCCAATTTAGGTAGCAATTCCTGAAACTTCAGTTTTTTCTCAATCTTCATTACATCTACTTTGCCTTTGTATTGCAAAAGGGTAGGGTTACTATTTTCTGCAACAGATAATAAATCGGTAAGCACTAAATTAAAGTTACTTAAATTGGTTTCGTTTTCCCAACCACCTTGCGGAATAACATTTTCGGGAAGGTAATAAGGCTCGTTGTTTGTTTTCCATAAGTAAGCAGAAAGTTCTAAACCCGAATTTTGAAACTCAAGCCAATATTGGTTTTTGCGGTATTCAAAACTTTGTAATTGGGTTATGGCTTCAATGGTGTCAATTGCAGGTCGTTCGCCATTTTGGTAAGCTTTTTTAATAAGTTGCAAACGGGTTTGATTTACATTTACATTATTGCTCATCACCACATAAGCCTGGTAAGCGTTAACCCATTGCCAATATTGTTCCATGGCACCCATTAACACATCGTTTAACAACGCGCGTTGTTCTGCTTTGGCCATGGTTTGATACAATTTTGCCTGCCTTAAAAAAGCCCTGCGTTTATCAATTACCAAGTTTTTTGCTAGTGGTACAGCTATGCCGGCATAATTTGTTCGACCTGAGGTTTCGCTCGAATTCAGGCGTTGTCCGGTTAAGTCTTGAATACCAGCACCCAGTTCAATTCCATACCAAGTTGGTAATTTAATTTCTGCAGTTGTAAGGTTGTAGTATTCTATTTGAGTAAAGTTTTTTTGTGCCAAATAACCACCAATAATTGGGTTAAATGCACCACGAGCAAGGGTAACGTTCGCATCAGCTTGTAAAACGCCAATTTGTGCTTGGCGTGCAATTGGATGGTATTTTTTTACCAATAGCAACAATTGCTCTGAGTTTAAAACCGAGAGTGAATCTTGCGCATAAAGCATCTGCGAAATGCCTAGCAATAAAACAACAAGCCAATTATTTTTCTTCATCGGTTTGTTTAGGTTTATCCGTGTTGTTTGTTTCTTTTAGTTTGTAATAATCCGGTGGGAATCCGTTTATGTTTCGCCACAACTCATACCATACAGGCACATCTTTTAAAAGTGCAATACCTTGGGCTCCACTTCCCATTTTAAGTTGCTCGGGCCATTTACGATCGTTTGGATCTTCGGTTACCAAAACCCTAAACAATCCATTCGGGCTAATTGAACTTTCGTAGGCCACAATTCTTCCTCCAAATGTACCGTAACTGCTATTAGGCCAGCCGCTGAACACAATAGCCGGAAAACCATCAAATAAAAACCTTACAGGCTGTCCAATGCTTACCAAAGGTAAATCCACAGGTCTTACAAACATTTCAACCGCGTAGTTACTTTGCATAGGAACAATCATCGTAATATGTTCTCCTTCTTTAACAACCTCACCATATCCCGATTTTTTGGCTTGTACAATCTGTCCGTCTTGTGGTGCAGTTATAATGTACATGTTGTTTCGAATACTGTAATTGGCCAATGTGTTTTCTAACTTGGCAACTTCACCATCTGTGGCGGCAATTTGACTTTGGCTTGTAAACCTTTCGCCTTCGGTTTTACTTATTTTTTCATTGTATTCTTGTAAGGTACTTTTTTGCTCAAGCCTGGTTATGTTTAACTCCTGGAGCGTTTGTTCAATCTTATTGTCAACTACTTGTTTTTTGGCTTGTGCGTTTTGAAAAGCCACACTGCGTTGCTGTAATTGAGTTTGAGATACCAACCCATCTGCATACATTTTCTGCTGACGTTCGTATTGGTCTTTTGCCAAACTAAATTCGTTAGAAGCAGCAATTTGTTCTGCACGTTCGCCAGCAAGCTTATTATTTAATTGCGATATCTTATTTTTTAACTGCTCTAACTTAAGCGCTCTGCCTGCTGTTAGTGCTTCTATTTGTGCAGTAGCAGTTACTAGTTTATTCTGATATGATTTTAGTGCTTCACGTTTTGCAGTTAATTGCTCTTGTGTACGTAAAACCAAATTTGGGTCGAGGTAATCTGGTTTAATCTCCGATAACTGTAAAATGGTATCACCCTTTTTTACATAATCCCCCTCTTTAACCCACCATTTTAAAATTCGTCCGGGAATAGGCGAGTGAATTTCTTGCGGGCGGTCTTCCTGATACAACGTAGTAATGGTACCACGAGCTTTAATATTTTGGGTCCATGGTAAAAACATAAACCCAACCAGCGTAATCAAAATGCCAATAAACCAACGCTTCACATTGCTTTCGCGGTTGTGTCGGTAAATTGTTTTGTACGATTTTAATTCCTCTTGATTCATGTATTTTACTTATTTAATTTTCTTCATTTCAGAAACGGTTCCTTTACCTAAAGTAAGCTTGTGGGTAAATGTTTGGTGTTCGGTTATATCACTGCTTACTAAAATAATGGTTGTGTTTTTTAATGCATCCATGTATGCCAATGAATGTTGTTTAATTTGATCATCAACACCAGCAAATGGCTCATTCAACAAAATTAATTTACGGTTGCCAATGAAGGTGCGTAATAACATTAGTTTTTTAAGGGTTGATTCGGTAAGTTTTTTCCCTGTTGGGTCTATAATGGTATCAAAGCCTTGAGAAAACGTGTTTAAAAATCCACCAAAACCCAGTTTTTCTGCCAAAGTGATAATTTCTTGTGGCGTAGTTTCACTGTTTCTAAGTGTTATGTTTTCTAACACTGTTCCCAAAAACAAATCGTTTTGATTGAGGTGTAAACCAATTTGGTTGCGCAACGACCTAATTTCATAATTCCCGAAAGGAATATCGTTGTATAATAATTTACCTTGGTAATCATCAAAACAACCGGCCATTACTTTTACTAAAGTTGATTTGCCTGAACCCTCGTTACCATTAATTAAAACCTTTGCCCCGGCAGGTATACTTAAATTTACATGTTCAAGCACCATTTGGTTGTTTACGTAACTATAACCTACATCCTGAAGTGTTACCGATAAACCATTGTTATCGTTTGCTAATGTTAACGTGCCACTGTTTTCTGTTGGAAGCTCTGTAACAGTAGCTAATTTTTCTAACCCGGTTATTACATCATAAACATTATCTAAGCTGCCAATAAGTTTCTCAACTGCTCCAATTACAGTTAAAATAACAATTTCGGCTGCAATAAATTCGCCAATGTTTATCTGTTGATTTATTACCAAATATGAACCAACCGATAGCATAGTAAGTGTGATAGCCACCTTAAAAAACACCAGCGATTTGTATTGTAATAGCAATACACCAAAATGTTTGGTTCTGGCTGTTAGGTAACCCACTAAATTTTTGTCGGTACGTTGTACATTAAGGCTATTATTTTTGCTATACTTTATGGTAATAACTACGCGGGCAATTTCTTCAAGCCATCCTGCCACAGCGTATTTATATTTACTTTCTACTAAACTTGTCTCTAATCCGTATCTTGAAGTTGCCTTAAGAATAAACCAAAGTACTACCACCAGCGCAATACCAAATAAAATAAAAGCCGGGTGGTAAAGTGATAACAATATTAAACCAAACACGATTTGAATACCTGCCATTGGCACATCAAGAAGTAATTTTGCTAATCCTTTTTGTACAGTTACTGTATCAAAAAAACGATTGGCTTTTTCTGGTAAATAGTAGTTATCAGTTTCGTTAAGTTTAAGTTTAGGAATGATAGTGGCAAAATCAAATGCAAAACGCGTAAATATTTGCTGTTGAATTTTTTCGATAACACGCATTTGACTTATTTGAAGCCAACCCACCATAAATACACCCACCACAACGCCTAGTACCAATATGTAAATTGATGTAACCATGGTTGTACCCAACATTAACCCTATAATGGTTTGCACACCAAGTGGTAAACTGAGCTGAACCAAACCACTAAATATGGCAAAGAAGTAAATGGAGCTTATTTCCTTTTTTTCAAGGTTAAGCAAATCCCATAAACGCTTTAAGGCACCTTTGGTTGTTACGCTGTCATTCATAGTTCGTGTGTTATCAAATACTATACCAAACAATAGTAATACTATTATGTTTAAAATTAAAATATTTTAGTTTGATAG
>CAZRVA010000088.1:0-11213 GCA_964603255.1 uncultured Chitinophaga sp. | reverse complement strand
CTTGCGCTGCACTAATGACAAATTGTGTTATCCAAAGGCCACCATTGTTTTTAAACTGCAGTATTAACGAGTCGTTGTTTTGGTTTGATAACCCACGGTAATAAAACCTGAAATAAACCGAGTCTCTTGCATTAAGTTTCGATAAGTCTATAGCATGCGATTCAATGGTATCATTAAAGCCATTGCCGTAATTATTACCATTTACATCTTGTGCATCTAACTTAATTACATTACCCCAATTAATACCAAATCCGGTACGTTGTTCACCTTGCATTAAGCGCCAAGTGTTGCGGTATGTTTGTGTGCTGTTCCAAAAAATATTTTCGTAAAACGGAATGTTTTGTTTTAAGGCAAACACAAAATTAAACAACCTAAAAGTATTGGTATTTGCCCCACTTCTATTCGAGTAATTTTGCCACCTTAATTTAAATCCTGCATGTTGGTATAAAAGCCCCAAAGGAAAATTAAACTGCACATTTCTGCGTGTTATTTTTATTGCAACCGAGCGCCAAATGTTATCCCAGTTACCTGCTGCATTTTGTGCTTGCAATACTAGAGAGTCTCCAGCTTGCCAGCTATTCCCCATTTCGTAATCAAAACTAATGTAGCAGTTATCGGGTACTGTGTTTAAGTTAATTTGGTTTGATGTTAATTCATCAGCAACACCAAAAGTTCCATCATCACTGCTGTAAGTTGTTCCAGCGGCATTTTGCGCATTAAATACTGCTGTGTTTGATGATATGGTTACACCACTACCCAATTCCCAAAATAAGGTATCGGGAATGGTTTTATAAAAATACTCGGTTATAGGAAACTGTTTTGGAAACAGTGCTTGGGTTTTATTTAAAACTGCTTTGGGTTGAGCAGTGACTTGTTGTTGCAACTGTAAATTACCATTTAAGGGCAAAATGGATTCTGATTGTGCAAACGCAACAACACCAATTATAACAGCTGATAAGAGTGCAAATAGTTTCTTCATTATTGCCTAATAAATAAATCAATTGGTTGACCACCATTTATGGTAGCGCCTTCGGTAAATGGCGGGTTTTGCCTCACAACTTTTGCTGATGCGGAGTCGCTTATGCTACCCATGTATACTACCGAACCTAATGTTAACGAAGAACTTTGTAATAAATTATTGGCCTCTTCAAGAGTCAAACCTGTTAAGTCGGGCATATCAATACTTTCGCCACCAAGTCCATCACCCAAAACTAAATCAACAGCTGTGCCTTTACCAATTTTAACTCCGGATTGTAAACTACCGCCCATGTATTGCACATCAAGTACCACATCTTTGGCTATATCTGGTTTGTAAATAAACTTGCCTACTTTAAGTCCTGTGCTTGCCAGCATGGCTTCAGCCTGACGTAAAGATACATCTAACAAATTTGGCAAATTTACTTGAGGAGCTTTGTTGCTGTTAATGGTGATGTAAACGAAACGGCCTTCCTTTACTTTACTTTGTGGAGCGGGGTTTTGTTCTAATATGCTCAATTTTGGTTTGTCGTCAAAATAAAGCGAATCGCTAATGATGTAGCGTAATTTCTTTTGCTCTAAAACGTGTATAGCATCTTCAATTTTTAATCCTCTAATATCAGGCACAGTTAACGATTCGCCATGACGGGTATAACTGTTTAAAATAAAAGATACCACAGTAAAAATTATAAATAGCGTTACAACAATTGCAATAATGTGTACACCAAATGTTTTTATAAATTTCATTTACTAAAATAAAGGCCTTTGTATGCGGCAAAATAAGTAATAATGCGCAAACACTAAAACTAATTTATGGTAAAGTTTATTGTGTAAACTCAACCCAAATACTACATAAAAAATAACAGCCAAACCACCAATAAAATCGGCAATAAAATAGGAATACTGTACTTGGCGATATATTGAAAAAAGCCCGGCATTTTTACGCCTTGTTGCTCGGCAATGGCTTTTACCATAAAGTTTGGCCCGTTACCAATGTAGGTTAATGCCCCAAAAAAAACAGCTCCAACCGAGATAGCTTCGAGGTAAATAACATTATTACTGGCAATAAATGCATGTATATCGTTAATGCTATTTACACTCAACCCAAACATACTAAGCGATAAGGCCAGGAAGTTTACATAGGTTGGTGCATTATCCAACACACTACTAAAAAATCCGGTTGCCCAATAGATGGCTGAATGAGGCAGCGGCTCTGAAATACTACTTCCGGCACTTTCCAATAACTGTAAAGCCGGTATCATGGCCAGGAAAATGCCGAAAAATAAAAATGCTACTTCTTTAATCGGTTCAAAGTCGAATTCGTTACTTGCTAATGCATGTTTATTGGCTTTTTTGTAGGCTACAAATGCAATTATAAGTTGTATTATCTCACGTAAAAACGAAACTTTCTTACCGTGCATTTCAATAAACGGAATACCATCAATTACATTAGGATCAAGAAAAACAGTACCGATAATTAATGCTAACCAAATGAAATTTTGCTTACCATTTATGATAATTTTATTGGTGTAATGTGTGCTTACATCCACATCATCTAATTTGGTATTTCGTTTCTCGAAAAAGTAAAAAATTACACTAAGCAAAATCATTGCTACAATCCAAGGAGATATTAAATGCTGTAAAGTCCAAAAGAAAGGAACACCCTTTAAAAAACCCATAAACAATGGCGGGTCTCCAATTGGGGTTAATAAACCTCCTAAGTTTGAAACAAAAAATATAAAAAATACAATATGATAAGGCTGCAAACGATAACGGTTAACACGCATAAACGGACGAATTAACAGAACCGAAGCACCTGTTGTTCCAATAAAGTTTGTGAGTACGGCTCCTATCAATAAAAACGCAATATTTACTTTAGCCTTCGATTCAAAATCGGCAAAAACATATATACCACCAGCTGCTACATACAATGCAAAAAGTAAACAGATAAAGGATGCATATTCTGCAAAAGTTTCGGCAACTATAATGGGTTGTTGTTTTACAATTAAATAATAACCGCCAACTAAAGCACCAATAATTACGGCAATTGCCTTGTAGTATTTATGCCAAAAGTGTGCAAAAAACAAGGGACCAATTGCAATTAGCAACAATAAACTAGCAAAAGGAATTACCAGCCATGCAGCAGGTGCTTGATGTGTTGCAGAAAGTAAAATAGAAGCTAACATATTTATTATTTTAATTATTACTAGCGAATGCGTAACCTACGCCCTGCCTTTAGTTTTGTTTTGGTTGATATTTTATTTAATCGTGCAATTTGCTTAACCGACACGCCATTTTTGTAGGCAATTTTTCCTAATGTATCACCACGCTTAACCACATAATAACGTGAGCGTAATTTTGTTTGTTGCTCTTTGTATAGTTTAACGTGCGTAAAGCATTGTTTATCTATCTGTAAAGTATCACTTAACAATGAACCAGAAGGGAAATAAATTACTTTGCTTGGGTCAATTTTTTCTCCTCTAAAACGTACTTCAAAATGCAAATGCGGACCAGTACTTCTTCCTGTATTGCCCGATAAGCCTATAATTTCTCCACTACGAACAGGTTTACCTGGATAAGCAAGTAACTGATCAAAATGCGCATATAAAGTTTCTAAACCATTGTAATGACGAACCACTACAACATAACCATAATCGGTACTACGTTTTGCCACACGTACCACACCATCAAAAATAGAATAAACCGGATCGCCAACTTCCATACGCACATCTATTCCGTAATGAAATTTTGGACGTTTACCCCATCTTCTATACCCAAAACCTGATGTTATATCGCCAATTGCAGGTGGATGAAAAGAACAATCCATGCTATCGCGCAATTTCAACAAAATGGTATCGTTCATTTCGCGCAACGAAACTTTGTAAGGATTTATAACTACAGTATCCCAATCAAATGGATAATGAGAGTTGGCCGGAATCATGGCCGGATCAAATTTAAAATTCGGATCACGTAACATATCCCAGTAAGTTACATCACTATAACCAGTAAATAAATTATCAAACTCCCCTTCTGCTTCCCCTTCGCTGTCAGCTTCATCTCCATCACTCATATCAGTCATTGAGTCGGCTCCAATAGTATCTACCAACAATTCTTCGGTATCAAACTCTTCCTCCAAAAGCAAAGTGTCTTGCTTAGGTTCAACTTTAGGCTTTGGCGTTATTACTTTTTGCTTAGGTGTGTCTTGTGGTGTATTGTTTATGGTTTGGGTTGATGCAGGTACTACCGGAATATTTTGGGTTGAATTATTTGTGTTTATTAGTGGTTGCTCGTTAATGGTTGTCGAAATAGTAGATATGGTAGTAACAACTTCTGGTGTTTTTTCAACCATTACCTGGGTTGAAATAGGAATACTTGCAGAGGAATCGATAGTTGTTACCAATTTTAAATTAGTGTCAACCAACATTGGCTCATCATCAAAAGTTGAATCCAAGTGATACATGGCCTCCATGTGTTTTACCAAACTATCGTACTTGGCTTGTAAAATAGCAGCCGAATCAACCTGCTGAATGTTTTTTAATGGAATAGGAACTATAGGCTCATCAACCGGAACTTGCGCTCGGGTGTTAAATGCAACTGATATAAAAACAGAAAATAGGAATATATATATGTTTGAAAACTTACTTATCATTATGCGTTTTGCTGAGAATTGCCAACGCATGCAATTTATCGTTTTCAAGTTGATTTGTGAGTGCTTGCAAGTTTTCGAACTTCATTTCGTTGCGCAGTTTATCAACAAATGCAATAGTTAAAGTAGAGTCGTAAAGGTCTTCATTAAAATCAAACAAATGAACTTCAACGGCATGCGTAAGTCCATCAACAGTTGGCCTTACGCCACTGTTAAGCATACCCAAAACTGTACGGCTGTTGATAAAAACTTTTACAGCATAAACTCCATCAGCAGGAATTTGTTTATTAATGTCCCCAACTTTTATGTTGGCAGTAGGAAAACCAATGGTTCTGCCCAGCTGTCGTCCTTTTACAACCGTGCCAGTAACCACGTATGGTTTGCCCAAATATTTTGAGGCCAACTTTACATCACCTTCATCCAAAGCTTTACGTATTCGGGTTGAACTAACCGAAACTTCATCAATATCATGCTCAGGAATTTCTTCTACATCAAAACCATACAAATTACTGTACTCTTTTAAGTGCTCGAAGGAGCCTTCTCTGTTCTTGCCAAACCTGTGATTATAGCCAATTACCAACACCTGAGTGCCAATTTTATTCACCATAATATCGCGAATAAATTGCATGGATGTTAACCTCGAAAACTCTTTGGTAAATGGTATAATAATTAAATGATCTACGCCTTCATTCTCTAACGCCTGAATTTTTTCGTCAAGTGTATGCAGCAGTTTTAAACCGTGGTCGTCAGGAAAAAGCACCATTCGCGGATGCGGGTCAAAAGTCATCACAACCGTTTCGCCATTTCTTTCTTTAGCAATTTGCTTAAGCCTGTTTAAAATAACTTTATGTGCAGCATGCACCCCATCAAATGTTCCTTGTGTAACAATGGCGTTATTAATTTTAGGTAACTCGTCTAAACTGCGGTATACTTTCATGCGTGTTGACGCAAATTAAACGCAAATTTCGTTTGTAGCCAAAAGTCTACTGTTTTAATATGCGAGTTGTTGCAATTCTTTGGTTATTGTTATCCAAAACTTCTATTAAATACAAACCATTTATTAAGGTCGATACATCCATTTGATTTACTGAATTTGTGGTTAATACTAGTGTTCCAAGCGAGGTGTAAACATTTATTTTTTGAGTTTGGCTAGGCAAATTTAAATACAACGTTTGGCTTACCGGATTTGGATATGCACTTATTTTGTTGGTTTGATTGATTTCATTAACCGAGTTTACAACACCATCTTTTCTCACTAACATTAAAACCAATTCATCGCTAGTTCTGCCATAAATTACCAATTGCCCGGTTGCTTCATCAACCGCCACAGAATTTATTAAAAAGGTTAACGGCATGGCAATACGGTTTGTGAGCGTTAATGCAGTATCGAAATAGTTTATAATTAATGAATCGTATTGGGTTAGTTGAATAGTTTCAGACTTTTGATGAATACTGATTAAATTTAGAGATGTAGATAGAAGTTTACCGAAAGGTTGTTGGGCTTGTTCACAATCAAAACTCCAAATAGTAGAGCCAGATTTATTTACAAGAAGCATGCTTGTTAAAGTATCATCAAAAGTAAAATTGTTCGTCAAATCAAATAGTTGATTTCTGAACAAAACAGGCCTATCGCATTTCGGGGCTTGCTCCAGGTTTATTATGTTGTTTGAATCACCAAAATGATAAATAACCGCACTTGAACTTTTATTTATAAACAAGCTTTGGTTGTTCAACCAAGTTAGGCTATACCTCCAATAAAAAGGCAACGAATCAAGAGCAATTTCATTTAATGACTCAATATCTTTGCCTAAGGTTATATTTCCAATGCGTAAACTGGTCTGAGGCTGAGTTGTTTTATCAAGAATGGCAAAACGTTTCGCGTTTGTTACCAATTGAAACAACTTAATAGAGTCTTTATGATATTCATAAAATAGATTACCATCACCAAACCCTGAATCGTATGAGGCACCTGTTACATTATAAGTGTAATAGAAAGGACCAGACCCAAAATACATTGCATTGGTATACCATAAATTGAATCCGGTTTGCGTATAATCAAAACTCAAATTGTCGTTCGGCCCGGCTTCTAATAGCTTTTGGGTTGACAAAACACTACCATCACTTGCCATTATGCTCATATAAAAACGAGTTCGTTTAGTTTCATCAATGGCTTTGTATGATACAACAAAAATGTTATCACTTATTACACGCAATTGAATTGGAGAAACGATAGAAAGGCCATCTTGATGATTTAATGCATAATCGATGCGTTGGGCTTTTGCCACGAATGCAACAAAAAATAAAAATGATAACAGGGTCAGTGGTTTCATCTATCGAAAATAACCAAATCAACCCAAGAATAAAAACTAAGAATTCTTAAATCTAAGCGTGGCTCTCTATAAAACTCACCACATCTTCAACTGTGTGTGCATCACCCAATAAAAAACTACCACTGCGGGTGCGGCATAAGCTGTTTAAATACGCTCCGCTGTTTAGTGCTTTGCCAAAATCATGTGCCAACGAGCGAATATAAGTTCCTTTGCTGCACACTACCCTAAATTCTACTATTGGCATGTCTATCTTGGTAATTTCAAACTCTTTTATGGTAATTGCTCGTGGAGTAAGTTCAACATCAATGCCTGCACGTGCACTTTCGTACAAACGCACACCATCTTTTTTTATGGCACTATACATAGGCGGCAACTGCATAATGTCGCCAATAAATTGTTGTGTGGTTTGATGTATGATTTCAGGAGTAATATGCTCGGTTGGATAAGTTTGATCTACCTCTGTTTCGTTATCGTATGAAGGGCGTGTAGCACCTAAATAAAAACTACCGGTGTATTCTTTTTCGGTGGCCATGTATTGATCTATGTTTTTTGTTTCTTTACCAACACATACAATTAGTAACCCTGTTGCAAGCGGATCTAAAGTACCGGCATGACCAACTTTAAGTTTCCTTTTCTCTCCTTCTTTAAGGGTTTTAAACTTATGTAGGTTACGCAATAAAATATAGCGCAGTTTGTTTACTACATCAAAACTAGTCCAAGTTAGTGGTTTGTTTATTAACAACACACAACCTTGCTCTACATTGATTATAATAGGTTTTGATGACATGTAGTTGACTATAGAATTTGCAACTCGTAACCCAGCGCGTACAAAACTAAAATAGCTGCGCCCACTATTATGCGGTACCAGCCAAATAATTTAAAACCGTATTTGGTTAAAAAACCTATAAATGCTTTTATGGCAATAATAGCAACCACAAACGCAACCACATTACCAATTAGTAATATGCCTGCATCGCTTGTGTTAAAGCCAACTTCTTTGTGGTATTTTAACATTTTATAAGCAGTAGCAGCAAACATGGTTGGCACTGCTAAAAAAAACGAAAACTCTGCAGCTGCTTTGCGATTTAATTTTTGTGTTAATCCACCAATAATAGTTGCTGCCGAGCGTGATACACCGGGAATCATTGCAATAACCTGAAACAATCCAATTACAAATGCATTTTTATATTCTACATTATCAGCACCGGAAATTTCTGTTTTGGCAAACCATTTATCTACAAACAACAAAACAACACCGCCTAAAAGTAAAGTGATAGCTACTACCAAAGCATTTTCAAGCATGGCATCAATGTAATCGTTCATTAAAAAACCAATAACAGCAGCAGGAACAAACGCCACACCTAATTTAAAGTAGAAATCAAGCGTTTGAAAAAAACGTTTCCAATACAAAACCACTACACTTAAAATGGCACCGAACTGAATAGCTACGGTAAACATTTTAACAAAATCGCTATTGGCAATACCCATGGTTGATGAAGCCAAAACCATGTGACCGGTGGATGATACAGGAAGAAACTCGGTTAATCCCTCAACAATGGCTAAAACCACTGCTTCAAAAATACTCATACAGTTATTTTACAAGTATTAGTTTTTGCGCATAATGGCAAAAATCTCAACCACAAAACCAATCATCACCAAAATTGGTGCTACTGTAAGTTTGGTGCTGCTAAAAATATCTTCAGTACCCGACATCAAGGTAAAACCTATGGCAATAAAAACTACACCTAAAATCATTAACAAGTAGTTTTGTTTACCAAAAATAAAATGCTCTTCGGCCTTAGGTAAATGAGGTTTTTCTATTGGCTTTTTTAAAGTTGCTTTTTGCATGATAATCTGTTTAATATAAATCGTCTATTTTTAATTTTAAGTAATGATTGGTGCTTATTGCACTACTAATCATACTTATTATTATTCCTACAAGTATAACAACTACAAACAAGATTGCAAACTGTGTATTGTCGTAAAGTGCTTCAATGCCACTAATCCAATTTGGCAAGGCTGATAAAACACCAACCAAAAGTAATGAAGCAATTATACCACCATACAACCCATGTAGCAAACTTTTAAACATAAAAGGCTTAATAATAAACCAATGAGTTGCGCCCACCATTTGCATGCTTTTTATAATAAACCTACGTGCATAGAGGTTTAAACGAATGGTATTGTTTATTAGTGTAATTGAGATGATTAAAAATACGATACTCAGTACAATGAGCACAGAACCTATTGTTCCAACGTTTTTATTAATCTCGTCAAGAATATTTTGTTGATAAACCACCTCTTGTACTTCCGGATTTCTGCGCAATTCAATGTCAACCGTTTTAAGTTTATCTGGCGATGTGTATGACGATTTTAAGAATAACTCTACACTTGGCAGCAATGGATTGAATCCCAAAAAGCCAACAAAGTCTTGACCTATTTCGCGAGAAAATTGTTGTGCTGCTTGTTCTTTACTTACATAGACTGCACGCTTGGTGTACTCTTGCTGTTGCATAGTGGCCATAATTCGCTGAATATCGGCCTCAGGAACTTCTTCTTTAAAAAACACAGTTAGCTGAAAATTCTCTTTTAAATATTGTTGTAGCTTGTTTCCGTTTATTAAAATAATGCCAAATAAGCCCAACATAAACAACACCATGGCAATACTAATAATTGACGGCAAGTAAGATACTTTGCGTTTTTTCTTGATTTTGGGTTCGTTTGCGCTCAATTGATATTAAATTTATTATTACAAATGTAACAAATATGCCATTCAACCAAAGTAACGATACTCACACCCAGACGTGGATATAAACACAGCATTTAAATAGCCTTTAAATACTGTGTTAAAAAGATGTAAATGCTACACACCCATGCATTTTTAAGTGGATAGGTATCACTTGCCGGAGTAATCACATAGTTTTTGGTGGTTTCCAAATCGTTTATACAGTTATAAAAACCGCGGCTTACACTTGGTGCGTTCGATAATTTCATTTCAATACACGAGATTGGTTTTCCGCCTCTCACCAAAACCACATCGGCCTCTGCCCCATTTTGTGTTCGGTAATAATACATCTCTACATCCTCTGGCTTGTTGCTATAAATTTGTTGTATCACATAACCTTCCCACGATGCACCAATAATGGGATGACTTAATAATGAATCGTAATTATAGGCCCGGTTTACGTAATGCACCAAACCGCTATCTTTAACATAAACTTTTGGCGCTTTTACCATTCGTTTATTTACGTTCCCGGTGTATGCTTGTAATCGATGAACCAAAAATGCGCCTTCCAAAAACTCGAAGTAACGCATGGCTGTTGGTGCACTAACGCCAAGTGAGTTGGCATACAATTCGGCCTTCCAAATATTACCTTGGTTGTGCGCAAGCATTTGCCAAAGTTTTCCGATGGCTACCGCATTTAAATTGACACCAAACAACAAACTAAAATCTCGTTCGATGTAGGTTTTAATAAACGCCCCCATCCAATCAACCCAAGCTTGTTCGGTTGGTGCTAAAAATGCTTGAGGGAAACCTCCTTTTTGCCAATGTGCAGGATAATCAAATCCATTTGTTTTGATATCGGTATAGGTTAGCGGACCTAATTCTAAAAAAGAAATACGACCTGCCAATGATTCGGTAACTCCTTTAACCAGGTTTGGTGATGCAGAGCCCAGTAACAGAAACCTTCCGTTACGTCTGTTTGCATCAATTACCGACCGCAAAATGGAAAATAATTCGGGCATCAGTTGCGTCTCATCAATAATCACCAACTTATCCTGATTTAGTTCAAAGTAACTTTCGGCATCAACCAATTTGGCGCGGTCTCTCGGACTTTCCAAATCAAGATAAATATACCCACCTGATTGTAGCTCGCCAAAGCGCTTGGCCAATGTAGTTTTACCACACTGCCTTGGGCCCAATATGGCCACAGCAGGCGCCCAGCCGGCTTTTAAAGTTAATAATGCTATTTCTGAACGGTCAATCACACCACAAAGGAACAACATTAACCAAGGAAATCCAAACTTTCATTTTCATTTTACTTGGCAAAATACCAAACAACCAAGTAAATCAAAAATGGTATTTTCGTTTTACTTGGATAAATCTAATTTACCAAGTAAATCAAAAGTTACTTACTTGTAAATACCCATAAGTTGGGCAATGAGTGCTTTGGGCGAAAATTTAGCCAATTGGTATTGTACTTTCTCCTCATGAACGAGGGTTTGATGAGCGTTTTTTAGGATGTTGGTTAATTCTTCCT
>CAZRVA010000087.1:3532-11224 GCA_964603255.1 uncultured Chitinophaga sp. | reverse complement strand
GCACCGAAGTAGAGCGGAACAACCGACCCCGAGTGAAGCTGAACGAAATTACAATTGAAGCGCAGCGGAACTGAGAGTAAAATTTAGCTGAACCTCGGGGGAACGCCCTAAAAAATAAAAAGACTTAATGATGATAGATAGTTTATAGGCACCTCTCGATATACTGACGCTGCGGTCAGTACCTTCGGCTCGAGGAGCTATTTTCCAATGCAGAATTTACTGAAGATGTTGGCCAACAAATCATCTGTTGTAACATCGCCTGTGATCTCGCCTAGGTGGAACAATGCTTTGCGAATATCAAACGCTAACAGCTCGCCTGTAATGTGCATATCAATACCGTTTAACACCAATTGCAAGGCTTCGTTGGCATGTTGCAGGGCTTCGTAATGACGCAGGTTGGTTATAATTACATCATTTTTTACTTGGTCTTTGCGCACGGTTTCTATTAAACGTTGCTTCAGTGTTTCTATTCCGGTTTTATCTTTTGCCGAAAGCGAAATGGTTTGTGCATTTGGTATGAGTGGCGCATTGTTTAAATCTATTTTATTGGCTACAGGAATTACTATGGCGTTGATGTGATTAAACTGCTCCAACTCGTTGTTTAACTCTTGTGCTGTGGTGGTAGCGGCATCATACACATAAATAATTATGCTCGCTTTTTGCAGTTTATCAAACGTGCGCTCTATACCTATTACTTCTATTTTATCTTGCGAGTTACTACGTATACCGGCTGTATCGGTTAACCTAAACGTAATGCCATCTATTACAAATGCTTCTTCAATCGTATCGCGTGTGGTGCCTGCAATATCGCTAACTATGGCGCGTTCTTCGTTTACCAGTGCATTTAGTAAGGTTGATTTTCCGGCATTGGGTTTACCTGCAATAACGGTTGGTATTCCATTTTTAATAGCGTTGCCGTATTTAAATGAGTGCAACAATTCTTGTATCAGTTGTTGAATGTTGCTTACCAGTTTAATCAGTTCATCGCGTTGAGCAAACTCTACATCTTCTTCTGCAAAATCTAATTCGAGCTCTATTAACGAAGCAAAATTTATGAGGCGTTCGCGCATATCGGCTATTTGGTAACTAAAGCCTCCACGCATTTGCATCATGGCCGTACGGTGGCTCTCTTCGCTGTTACTGGCAATTAAATCGGCTACTGCTTCGGCTTGCGATAAATCGAGTTTTTTATTTAAGAAAGCACGCAAAGTAAACTCACCCGGCTTGGCCAAACGGCAACCTTTGCTTACCAATAATTGCAAAATTTGTTGTTGTATGTATGGCGAACCGTGGCAACTTAACTCTACTGTATTTTCTCCGGTATACGATTTTGGGTTGATAAACAAGGTGGCCAGTACTTCGTCTATTACCTTAT
Organism: uncultured Chitinophaga sp.; assembly: GCA_964603255.1. Lineage (GTDB taxonomy): Bacteria > Bacteroidota > Bacteroidia > UKL13-3 > UKL13-3 > UBA6183. The sequence continues at coordinate 9,849 of CAZRVA010000087.1, read as the reverse complement.
CGCCATCAACTATTTTACCAAAATGTACCGTATGAGTTAATTGCTGCGTTAATCGTTTTCCTTTAAAAACGGAATCAACAACGGTTATGGCATTTGCACCACTCACACGTATTACGCCAATTGCTCCTACCCCACCTGCTGTTGCAAGGGCACAAATGGTATCGTTTAAATCTTGTTTAATGTAGTACGACATATTTTTTTACAAGGGCAAATGTAATACAATAGATGTTTGATGTGGGTAATTTAAATCAATTGAAAACCGTTTATGTAAAATTTGTATCACTACAATAGTTGATATTGTCAACTATTTACTTTTTCAACTATGTTTGCGGTATGTTACCCGCTCAGAAAAATAAAATAAATCCGTTTGAGTTAAAAGAGAGCCCTTTAAGTTTAATGTTTAACACATTATTTAAAAAGTACTACCACGCTGCGGAGCAACAATTGGCAAGCGCTGAATTAGATCGTTACTTTTATGTTTTAGGATTGATTTGTAAACATGAGGAAATTACACAACAATGCTTGGCCAATTGTTTGCAAATAGATAAAGCCACTATGGTAAGGGTAATTGATTACCTTACTGATAAGGGTTTGGTAAAACGCACACCACATAGTGAAGACAGACGAGCTTATATTATTTCTCCTACAACCAAAGGCTTAAAGTTAGCTCCAAAAATTGAAGCTACGTTTAGTAACTTAAACAAATTGGCTTTTAAAGGATTTAGTGCTGAGGAAAAGAAAATGTTTGTGGAACTAATGGGTAAAATGGACAACAACTTAAACGCTGTTACAAGCGATTTAACCTTACAAAAAATTAAATAGTTATGAAGAAGAAAAATATCATTTACATTGTTTTAGGAGTTGCGGTTTTGGCATTATTGGCCTGGCCTAAGTTAAAACCCAAACAAGGTGCACAAGCTCCTGCTGCCGCAAAAAAAGGCGGACCAGTAAAGGTAAAGACCATAATTGTGGCACCACAAGCCAGTGAGCGCACCATAGAAACCACCGGAAATATTTTAGCCAACGAAGAAGTTGTATTATACCCGGAAACACAAGGTAGGGTTGTTAAAATAAATTTTACCGAAGGTGCTCAAATTAACAAAGGCGATTTGCTGATTAAAATAAACGACAGTGATTTACAAGCTCAACTAAGAAAAGCTACAGCTACAAAAAAACTAAAAGAAGATACCGAAAAACGTAACAAAGCTTTGCTTGAAAAAGGGGCAATTAGTAATGAAATGTATGATATTGCTGCTACAGAGCTTAGTAGTATTAATGCAGATATTGATTTACTAAAAGAACAAATTAGAAAAACAGAAATTAGGGCTCCATTTAGTGGAGTAATTGGACTACGCAGCATTAGTGAAGGTAGCTTTGTAACGCCAACAACACGTATTGCTGCATTACAAAACATTAATCAAATTAAGGTTGAATTTGCTGTTCCGGAAAAGTATGCCTCAGTGCTAAAAAATGACAATACAGTGTTGTTTAAAGTAGATGGCAATAACACACAACATCAAGCTAAAATTTATGGCATTGAACCTAAGGTGGATGAAGTAACACGTAATGTGATTATGCGCGCTATTTGCGCAAATCCCGGTCAGCAAATTTTACCGGGTGCTTTTGCCAAGGTATCTGTTATCTCATCAACCAATGCCAATGCATTTATGATACCAACACAAGCTGTTGTTCCCATTTTAAAAGGTCAAAAAATATTTTTGGCACAAGGCGATAGCGTAATAGAACGTAACATAAAAACAGGTATAAGAAAAGATAATGTAATTGAAGTAACCGATGGCCTAAAGGCAGGTGAAGAGGTAGTAGTTGAAGGTGTAATGTATTTACGCCAAGGAGCAAAAATAAGTAAGTAGGAAAGGTTTGGGGTTTGGGGTTTGGGGTTTATGGTTCGTCCAATATCTAACTTCCAGCTTCCAACTTCTATTATCATCCGAAGCTTAAGCGTAGGATGGCAATTTCTAATAAAAGCAAAAAATGAGTTTAAGTACAACAAGTATAAACAGGCCAGTTTTAGCAACAGTAATGTCCATCATTATTCTGTTGTTTGGTGCCATTTCATTTAACTTTTTGGGCGTTCGAGAATATCCATCCATCGATCCGCCAATCATTACGGTGCGTACCAATTATACGGGTGCAAATCCAGATATTATTGAATCGCAAATTACAGAGCCATTAGAAAAAGCCATTAATGGAATTGCAGGTATTCGTTCTATTTCATCAGCAAGTAACCAAGGTAGCAGTATTATTACAGTTGAGTTTGGTTTGAGTGAGGACTTAGAAGCAGCAGCAAATGATGTGCGCGATAAAGTATCACAGGCAGTAAGGCAATTGCCACAAGATATTGATGCACCTCCGGTAGTAGCAAAAGCCGATGCAAACTCTGATGCAATTTTAACATTAACCGTACAAAGCACAACCAAATCACATTTGGAGGTAAATGATTATGCCGAGAATGTATTGTTAGAAAAATTACAAACCATTCCGGGTGTAAGCACCATTCAAATTTGGGGGCAAAAACGTTATGCCATGCGATTGTGGTTAGACCCGGTTAAATTATCGGCCTTTAAACTCACACCATTAGATGTGCGCATGGCATTAGAACGAGAAAATGTGGAGCTACCGGGTGGTAAAATTGAAGGCAACAACACCGAGTTATCGGTTAAAACAATTGGGCGATTTTCAACCGAAGAAGAATTTAACAACATCATCATTCAATCTATTAATAACCGAACCATTCGTTTGCGCGATATTGGTTATGCTGTGTTAGGGGCTGAAAACGAACAAACCATTTTAAAAGAAAGTAAAATTCCGATGATTGGCTTGGCGTTAGTACCACAACCCGGAGCTAATTATATTGATATTGCTGATGAGTTTTACCGCAGATACGATCAAATAAAAAATGATGTACCTGATGATATCAAACTGGATATTGCATTAGATAACACCAAATTTATTCGCAAATCAATTACCGAAGTTGGCGAAACTTTATTGATTGCATTTTTATTGGTAGTGCTTATCATCTTTTTATTTTTCCGCGATTGGTTAATTGCCTTCCGACCATTAATTGACATTCCGGTTTCGTTGATAGGTGCATTTTTTATCATGTACATTTTTGGCTTCTCTATAAACATCTTAACCTTATTGGCCATTGTACTTGCCACAGGTTTGGTGGTTGATGATGGTATTGTAGTTACCGAAAATATTTTCAAAAAGATTGAAGAAGGCATGAGCCCACGTGAAGCTGCCATCAAAGGTTCTAACGAAATATTCTTTGCAGTAGTTTCTACTTCTATCACCTTGGCAGTAGTGTTTTTACCTATCATTTTCTTGGAAGGTTTTGTGGGAAGATTGTTCCGCGAGTTTGGTGTTGTAGTTGCAGGAGCAGTGCTTATTTCTGCTTTTGTATCGTTGTCGCTTACACCAATGTTAAACGTAAAACTGCAACGTAAAAATCATAAACATTCTAAGTTCTACGATTTAACCGAACCTTTTTTTGAAGGCTTAAACAATGCCTATAATAATTCATTACGCAACTTCATGAAAAAAAGATGGTGGGCTGTAGTAATCGTATTTGTTTCTGTTGGGTTGATATTCTTAATCGGTTCAACCATACAGTCTGAGTTAGCTCCACTTGAAGACAGAAGTGTGATGCGTATTGCATCTACCGCTCCTGAAGGTGCATCATACGAATACATGGAAAACTATATGGATCGCGTTGCACAAATGGTTATAGATTCTACTCCTGAAAAACGAATTTTATTATCTGTAGTTGCACCTGGTTTTGTTGGAAGTGGTGCAGTAAATACAGGTTTCACGCGTATATTTTTAACCGAACCCAACGAGCGTAATCGATCACAACAACAAATTGCACAGTCTATACAAAAATCAGTTGGTGGAATGACAGAAGCACGTTCCTTTGTCATACAAGATCAAACTATTAGTGGAAGCGGTGGTTCACGTGCAGGTTTGCCTGTACAATACATATTACAAAATCAGGACTTTAGTAAGCTGCAAGAATTTTTACCTAAGTTTTTGGATGAAGTAAACAAGAACCCAACTTTCCAAGGTGTAGATGTGAACTTAAAGTTTAATCGCCCGGAATTGGTGATTGAAATTGACCGTGAAAAAGCCAAAGCGGTTGGTGTAAGTGTGCAGCAAGTTGCTCAAACATTACAACTAAATTATGGTGGTGTGCGCTACGGCTACTTTAACATGAAGGGAAAACAATACCAAGTTATTGGTCAGGTAAATCGAGAGAACCGCGATGAACCTCTAGATTTAAAATCGCTTTTCGTACGGAACGACAAAGGTGAGTTGATACAATTAGATGCCGTTGTTAAAGTAGTAGAACAAAGCAGCCCACCACAATTGTACCATTACAATAGGTATAAATCGGCTACTGTTAGTGCAGGTTTAGCTCCGGGCAAAACCATTGGTGATGGTATTAAAGCAATGGATGGCATTAAAGAAAAAGTATTAGACGAATCGTTTACTACAGACTTAAGCGGACCATCACGTGATTTTTCTGAAAGTTCATCAAACACCACCTTTGCGTTTTTATTTGCATTGATATTGGTGTACCTGGTATTGGCCGCACAATTTGAAAGTTTTGTAGACCCAATTATCATCATGCTTACGGTGCCAATGGCATTGGCAGGTGCATTAATTTCATTGTGGTACTTTGATCAAACCATGAATATTTTTAGCCAGATTGGGATTATCGTATTGCTCGGTTTGGTTACTAAAAATGGTATTTTGATTGTGGAGTTTGCCAACCAAAAACGCGAAGAAGGTTTAAGTAAATTAGAAGCTGTTCAGCAAGCTGCAGTATCGAGATTACGCCCAATTTTAATGACCAGTTTAGCCACCATTTTAGGCGCATTACCAATAGCTTTAGCTTTGGGTGATGCGGCTACTAGCCGTATATCATTGGGTATAGTAATTATTGGCGGATTGGTTTTCTCGGGCTTTTTAACCTTATATGTAATTCCTGCGGTGTATAGTTATTTATCACGTGGCAACATCCGCGAAAAAATGCACGCAGTTAATGATGAAAATTAAATTGAATGAATACTCGTTTTTTTACCGCAGAGGTAAATGAGGTTGTCGCAGAGGAAGAGAGGAGTTGGTCTATTTCCTTCCGAGAACGCTGAGTATTCATTCTGAATAATTGTTTAACCTTAAAAACTGAATGGTAATGTTTAAAAGAAAATACTAAGTTCTTTTTTACCGCAGAGGTAAAAGAGGTTGTCGCAGAGGAAGAGAGGAGTTGGTCTATTTCCTTCCGAGAGCGCTGAGTATTCATTCTGAATAATTATTGTTAAACCTATGAAAGAAAATGATATAACAAACCTTATAATCGGTGCAGCTATGCAAGTTCATTCTGCACTTGGTCCTGGCTTACTCGAGTCTGCATACGCAGCATGTCTGTTTAACGAACTTGAGGAACTTGGTTTAAAGGTAAAAAAAGAATATCCATTACCGTTACAATATAAAAAGACCATACTTGATGTTGGTTACAGAATTGATTTGTTGGTAGAGGATAAAATTGTTGTTGAATTAAAAGCGGTTGAGGAGCTGAATGATTTACATTTAGCTCAAATGATTACCTATCTTAAGTTAGCCAACTGTGAGATCGGACTACTCATAAACTTCAATGTTTTAAAACTCAAAGATGGAATTAAACGTGTTGCTAATAATTACAAGAAATAAATCCATGTTGATATATAGATATACCATCTTAATGATGAATATAACAATGAAAAATTATTCTAATAATTCAAAGCCAAATAGAGACGAAAAAGTAAACTGCGAAAACTCTGATTACTCGTTCTCTCAGTTGAAAATGCCTCAAAAAACTCTGCGTGAAACTCTGCGTTGCTCTGCGGTAAAATTCCCCTTGTTAAATAATCTAATCAGTAAAAGCATTTTTGTAAAAGCAAAACACCATAAGCAGAACTCTGATTACTCGTTCTCTCAGTTGACAATGCCTCAAAAAACTCTGCGTGAAACTCTGCGTTACTCTGCGGTAAAATTCCCCTTGTTAAATAATCTAATCGGTAAAAGCATTTTTGTAAAAGCAAAACACCATAAGCAGAACTCTGATTACTCGTTCTCTCAGTTGACAATGCCTCAAAAAACTCTGCGTGAAACTCTGCGTTACTCTGCGGTAAAATTCTCGGCTTTAATTACATTAGTATTTTTATCTATAAGCGTTTCGGCACAGCAGGTGTTAACATTAAGTGATGCATTAAAAATGGCATTAGAAAACAACTACGCCATACAAATAGCAAAAAATG
>CAZRVA010000087.1:0-3432 GCA_964603255.1 uncultured Chitinophaga sp. | reverse complement strand
GATGCATTAAAAATGGCATTAGAAAACAACTACGCCATACAAATAGCAAAAAATGATGCAGCCATTAGCGCCAATAACAACAGACTTGGTGCTGCCGGTATGTTACCTACAATAGCAGGTACAGTTAACCAAGACAATCAAGTTATTGATACCAAGCAAAAGTTTTTAAACGGTACAGAAAATAACCGCGATGGTGCAAAAAGTAACAACTTAAATGCTAACATAGAATTGGGTTGGACCATCTTTGATGGCTTTAAAATGTTCGCGGCTAAAAACCGTTTGGAAGAATTACAAAAGGTTGGTGAATTAAAAATGCGCAGCAACATCGAACAAACTTTTATGCGTATTACTAAAGCTTATTATGATGTATTGTTGGCCAAACAACAGCTTACTTCAAACCAAGATGCACTTAAAAACAGCGAGAAAAGACTGGAACTTGCTACAGAAAAATATAAAGCAGGTAAAAGCGCTAAAACTGAAATGTTAAAAGCGCAAGTTGATTTAAATAGCGATAAAGCAGCTTTAATGCGCCAAGAAAATAACTACAAAAATGCACAAACCAATTTAAACCAATTGTTGGGTAGAGATTTAAATATAAATTTTAATGTTGATGAAAAATTACCGGAACCTAAAACCTATAAACTAGACGACCTTTTAAACAAAGTAAACGGACAAAACACCAACTTGATGATTGCGAAAAAAAATCAGCAAGTTAGTTTGTTAAGTATACGTGAAATTAAAGCCGAGCGTATGCCAAGTTTAAACCTAAGAAGCGGCTACAACTATATTCGACAAGAATCTGAGGCAGGCTTTTTACAATCATCGCAAAACAACGGGTTTCATTATGGTGCAGGGTTAAGCATTAATTTGTTTAATGGGTTTGATGTAAACAAGCGTTTACAAAATGCACGTTTAAGCTTAAAGACGAATGAGTTGGTTTATAAAGACTCTTTAACACGTATACAAAACCAAATACAACAAGCATTTAACAATTATGTATTGAGCACACAGCTCATAAATTTTGAAAAAGAAAACGAAAAAGTAGCGAAAGAAAACTTTGATATTGCCAACGAACAATACAAGGTTGGGGTGATTACCAGCATTGAGTTGCGCGATGCACAACTAAACTTACTAAATAGCCAAATCCGATTACTAAACGCCCAATACGAAGCGCAAATAAACGAAACAGAATTATTGAGATTAACGGGAGAGTTGGTGAAGTTGTAGTTGAGCTTCACGCGAAAGGATTCGTGTCAGTAGTGTATTGCACGCTGCATTTAATACCATTAAAAAAACTACATTTAGGTTTGATGAAAGGCTTGAAGAAAACAGTTAACTTCAAATAAATACAACAAAAAATATTTACTAATGCCAATTAGCATCACATTTCTAAGGTAGAAATGTAAGTAAATTTAATCTTAATAGTACTTAAACTCTCTCTGATTACCATCACACAAATCAACTTGAAATCTATCTTCAAATAATTTGATGTGAGCAAGATTTGAGGCAGAACATTGAGGCACACATTTATTATAACCAACGCAAGGATAGGCTTCAACCCTACGCCCCCCGTAGTCTATTATATAATTAAACGCGGTGATTGTTTCAATTAACTGATTAATCGCCTTATCTCTTTTTTCAACAATTAACTTTGGATCAAAGGCCCTTTTTAATTCGACAAAACAAAAAACATCATCATCATATATTACAAAATCACATCGTTCAGAATCGTTTGAGCAATAAATACAATTATCCACTGCAACCATAGTAATTTCTTTCCCGAGTGGATTCAATACAGAAAAATTAGGATAATCAGGATACGGATTATAAATAATGTAACACCTTTTATCTTCTTTCTCCGCAACATAAAACTCATTGGAATGCGTAGATTCTACGCAACGGTTAATGCTACAATTTTCAAAAGCTAAATTGAAATCAATCATGTTAACTTCTATTTCTATTTGACCTCTTATATAAGTCCATTAAAAATTGACCTTCCTCATTAATTTCAATTGAAATATTGTCCAAATAATTTGTTGAAATTAATCCAATTTCTTTATCGAAAATCTGGGTAGCAGTTCCATCTCCAATCGAATACGCATTAAACTCTTCAGGATTTAACCACAATTCACGAGGGATTACCGAATTTATTATCTCTCCGTTTCCATCATTCTTATTAGCTGTTTGTGTAGCTAACAATAAATTATTTACCACACTAAGGATATATGGACTATGTGTCGCAATAACAAAGTGGTTTTTTCTAGATGAGTTTGAATCATCAGTCGATATAAAATCAGTACCAATCGCATTATACTTCCTAGCTAAATAATTAATCACAGAAGCTTGCGTTTTAGGAAACAAGTTCAATTCAGGTTCTTCAACTAGAAATGTATGACGTGTTGTTCCTCCAAACTCAGTAATATAATCAATGACAATTTGTAAAGGGATTAAGGCCTGTATACCACTAGAACTTTCATGCAACGCAATTGATTTCGTTTCATTATTGATAAGAATCCTGTGTCCCTTCTCTTCATCATAAACATATTTGATGCCTAAGTGCTCAATTGGATATTCCTTAATTCTCTTGGTCGCAAATTCAAACTTAGTCCCAAACTCTTGTAATCCACCAGGTATTGATGCATTTCTTAAAGAGAATGCAGCTTGGCTAATAGTAGAAACTAAAATTCTTTCGGCTGGAATATATATTTGTTCGTTGTTAACTTGAAACAAGTTTTTCCAGTTTGAATCATATAGTCTGTTTAATGTACCTTCTTTATCCGCAATTCCCTTGAGCCTTTCATTTGACTCCATAAATGCCAATAAAAAACTTTCAGCAAGTTCTTTTTGCCTTATAAGTTCAGCTTGAAAGGTTTCCGACTTCCATAATTTCCATGTTGAATTTTCATATGAAATTTTATAATTACCGTCTGTGTAGGATAGCTTTGTTTTCCCATTATTGAAATAATCACCAATTCCATAAAGCTGAAAGTACTTAATCATATTAGCTACTGTCAACTCGTCTTGTTGTCCGTAAGTTTCTATATTTCTAAAAATTGCTAAAAGCTTAGCAATTGTACTTTTACCTGACGCCTGAGGACCAATCAATACCATGAAAGGTTTTAAATCCAATCTAGCACTAACAATCGGCCCAAAATTCTCAATTAATAAATGTTCACTCATTTTATTTTGTAATAATACATGTAACCATTCAACTTATTACCTAAATGAAAAAGCTGCGTAATGTCTGAGTTTAAATCTGAGACTTGTTTAAAATGGGTATTAAAATTGGCTGCGAAGATGCAAAAAAAGAATCACATTGAGAAAAATAATATATCCTAATAATTAATGATTATGGAAAAACAACTTAATTAAAGAATTCAGCTAAAAAGCAATCCCCTATACTGTCCCCTAGAATTAAAAAACCCCTTGCAA
>CAZRVA010000086.1:0-11258 GCA_964603255.1 uncultured Chitinophaga sp. | reverse complement strand
GTAAAACTATTCAATTTTGTGGAAGAAACAACGATGATTTTTTGTGCTAAAAACACACGCAAAAGGTAGCTTTACTTTTAAAAAATGGAGTTGTGCAAAAGCTGCGTACGTTAACGGCTGGAAGAATTATCGTCATCGTCTAATAGTTTGTTTAGCTCATGCTCAAGTTGTTTTTTGTCCGGCAAATAAAGTTGATATTTACTTATGAAAAGTTGGTTGCTTATGCTCTCAGTTGCATACTCCACCAAAACGTGGTCTTTCGCTGCTCCTAAAACTATTCCAATTGGTTCGTTGTCACCTTCGGTGCTTACTTCTTTCTTGAAATAGTTCAAATACAAGTTCATCTGTCCAACGTCTTGATGCGTTACCTCGCCACGTTTTAAGTCGATGAGAACAAAGCATTTTAAGATACGATGATAGAAAACAAGGTCAACAAAAAAGTGCTTACCGCTTATTGATATTCGATATTGTCGTTTTTCAAAAGTAAAGCCTTTGCCAAGTTCCAATAAAAAGTGTTGAAGATTTGAAATCAATTTTTCTTCCAACTCACTTTCTAAAAATTGATGGCTCTCTGTAATGTTCAAGAACTCCAAAACGTAAGGGTCTTTCAAAATATCATCTGCTTTTTGAATTTCTTGTCCCTGCTTAGAAAGTTCCAAAACACCTTTCTTGTCCTTACTCAATGCCAAACGATGAAACAGCATACTTTTCATTTGGCGCTTAAGTTCTCTCACACTCCAATTTTCTTTTTCGGCTTGTTTAGTGTAGAAGCTGATTTCAAGTTCGTTGTCTGCTTTAAGAATCTCTATATAATGGCTCCAACTCAATACGTTAGACAGTGTCTCACTATTTTCAAATTGTCCAGACAGTGTCTAGATTTTTGAAAATCGTGTGTAAAACTGTCGGATTTGAAAAACATTTGACCGACTAAAGCCTTTCCCGTATTGCTCTGTAAGATCTTTAGCCAGCTTATCTAAAAGCTTACTTCCGTATTCAGCTTTTTCATTTCCACCTTGCTCAAATTCAACAATATGCCTGCCGATTAACCAATAGGTCTGAACTAAAATTGTGTTTACCGACTTGGCAACTTGCTCTCTCCCTTTTTGAAGCAGCCCGCCAATTTGGTTGATTAAGTCGGTATATTTTGATTGTTCAATATCCATTTCGTCAAAGGTAAAAAATTGATTGTGAAAACGGTTTTATCACATACAGATTTCTATGTGCTGAAGTGTCGCTCACTGCTTGCCGCTGACGTCAGCGTGTGAATCCTGAAAGCATTCGGAACACACTTCGTATGGTAAAACTATTCAATTTTTTGGAAGAAGCAACGATGATTTTTTGCGCTAAAAACGCACGCAAAAGTTGGCTTTATTTTTTAAAATGAAGTTGTGCAACAGCTACGTGCGTTAGCTCCAGTAGCTTCTTTGTCGAAGGATATGGTCCAAGTGGAATTACTCTTTTTCATATGCATAAAACGTATCAAAAATAACGTCTTCCGTTTTTTTAGCATCTTCAAATAAAGTCTTGTAGTGTTTTGTTTGCTCTTCATTTTCCCATTCTGTGCTGTCGAGATAAGGAGTAATAAAATCAACTTCCTTTGCAGTCATTTGCTGTTGTGCAAGTGCCGACAAAAATTTGTTTCGAGCCTCATTGTCGTCTGTTGAATTTACAAATGCATAAACAAAGCCTCCTACAAGTCCGTCATCTGAACTTTGTTCAGAATTGTAAGTATATTCAATGCTTGTCCAAAATATTCTTGTCATTCAAGTTCAGTTTATCGTGTCATTGCTATTGGTGCTAGCATACTTATCTACGAAACTCAAAACCTTTTTGTTTCGCTTTATTTTTGTTATGTCTTAAACCAAACTTCCCTAAAAGTATGGTAATTAAATAGTGCTTGATTTATTTCTTGGGGTTGCTCTTGTAAATTTGTCTTTTGTTCAATCAACGTATATCTAAAATAACGGTGTTTCTCTAATCTGTTTTATTGGGTTCATTAAATTTAGCTTTAGTGTAAACGTCATGCGTTGCCCTACAGAGTTTTGTAATGCTTCCCAACTTTCTGAAATATTTGGATCGGCAAATACCGGTAAGTTTAACTGAAACGCGCCTTTAAACAACCACAAACTTACTCCTGTTACATAATGTAAATTGGCATTATAAATTACGCCTCTTGCTCCCGTGTTTCCATTAATTACAGGTGTTCTGGTGTTCATTACTGCCACGTCAAAAAACAACCTAATTGGCAACACACCCGGAATAGTGGATGTAAAATTAGCGGCTGCAACCCAATCGTCAGTTTGAGCTACATTGGCATAGGTTCTAAATCCTGTTCCACCCGGCATAATTTGTTGCGTAAAAACATTCGAACTGCCAATTTCTGTTTCACCTCTACCAAACTGTGAGTGGTCGTACAAGTAATCGTAGTAACCGTTGTTTTCAGCTAAACGAAAATAGGCGCGTTGGTCTTTTCCATCGCCCGGTTTTTGCAAAAACATACCTGCAAAACCTCTTACGGTTAAACCTTTGTCTTTTTCGCCATAATCAAAAAAGGCATTGTACTCGGCTGTAATTTTTTGAAACACACTTTGTGCATTAGCGTATTGGTAGTTTAACTGCACATCATACGGTTTTAATTTGCTGCGTTTTTTGTGCGTATATTTTACATCAGCATAACCCATGTGTTGGTCGAAATTAGAAAACAATGCGGTAGTATGTTTTTGTTCGTTAACCATTACATACCTGATGTCTAATCGCTTTTCTATCCCGTTACGAGGCGTATTGTTTGCAAAAATAAAACTAATACGTGGAGCTAGCTTTTCGTATACTCGGGTACCAAATTTATCACCCAAAATAGTATTACCTAAAGTATCGCTTCCAATAATTTGATTGCTGTTATAACCTGCAGTTGCAAACCTAGCCACATCAATACCAACTTGCGTTTCTTTAATAAAACCATTACCTAAAAACCTGCGCTGTAAGCTTAAAGTTCCCGCTATATCTTTTGTGCCAAAAGCATACATAGGTGCAATGATGTATTCCGTTTTTTTACGTGGCAATATGCTGTTGTAAAAAGCCAAACCCAACATGGTTTTGTTGTAATAATTGGCTCCCACAATTGGTAACCAATACAGCTGTTGCCTGTATGGTTTCTCTTTGTTCACCAACATTTTTACTTCTAACTTTCTGGCTGTTTTAAACAAACCTTTGGCGCTTGCATAGTTGTTGTCTCTAAACACGTCTATGTATTCTTCTCTTGCATCAATTTTAACCGTTTTGGCATTGGTAGCAGGTAAAGTAATGATAGTTTTTCCAGTAAACGGTTCTACTTTTGTTTCGTTTACAATGCTATCTCCATTAAGGGTTTGAACAGCAATTGGAATGGCTACTCCACCTTTGTTTTTTATGGTAATTTCTAAATTTCCGTTACGTTTTTTTACTTTACAAATGGCATGGTCGGGATTGTTTTTTTCGTTCATCAACCCATTAAAAAACCAGTCTAAATTTTTACCGGTATATGTTTTTGCGTGTTCTATAAAATCATTAGGTAATGGGTGTTTGTACTTCCATTTTTCGTAATAACTTTTCATCATACCATCAAATACTTCTTTACCCAAGTACACTTCTAATTGTAAAAAAGCTAAAGCAGCTTTGCCGTATATAATGGTTCCATAGTTTTGGCCTGTAAATTCCTCTGATCTTATAAATGGCGCTTGTGCATTGTTGTTTCGTGCAGTGTACAAATACTGCAACTCAAGTGTTCCAAACGATGATTCGGCAAGGTTATCTAACCCAAATGATAAACCGCCACCTTTATTTTTTCGGCCAAATAAATTATGGTGTTTAACCGGTTTTGATGTGTAAGTACTTCTGGCCTCGTAATAATTATTTATGCTTTCATCCATCCAAGGGTAAAGTCTTTCGTTGGTTCCTAAAATTCCGTAAAACCAGTTATGGCCAACTTCGTGTGCAATTACCTGCCTATTTACCTCTGTAACATTGGTTATGGTTGGATACTCCATACCGCCACCTGCTTTTAATTTTGTAATAACTACAGAAGCATGTTGGTATGGATAATTGCCTACGTTATCAGAATAAAACTTAACAGCATCGTTGGTGTATTTTATACCTTCACTACGTTTTTTATCGTTGTCTTTTTCGCTAAACAACCAAGTTTCAACTTTGTGGCCGTTGCTTAAAACAACCTCACCCCTACTTACTTTAAATTTAGCACTAGCAAACCAAGCAAAATCATGCACCGAGTCTTGTATAAATCGTAAGGTTTTTAATGGTTGATTTGATGGATGTAATTGTATAGATGCATCATTACGTTTTAGCCACCATTCTTTTTCTTCCGGTTGTTGAATTTGTCCGGTTGCTGCAACTACATAATCCTTAGGAACGGTAATATCAACCACAAACTTTCCGTATTCGCTGTAAAATTCACCTTGATCTAAATAAGGCATCGGGTTCCAGCCGTTTACATCATACACTGCAGGTTTTGGGTACCATTGTGTTACACAAAACAGCATGTTTTCTTCACCCATACGCGAAAACACTTTAGGCATTTTCACCCTGAACGGTGTACTAATTTCTACTTTTTGTCCGGGTAAAATGGGCTTGTCCAAAATAAGTTTAGCCACTTCGTAACCCAACACAAATTCTGTTTTTACGCGTTGTCCATCAACCCTAAAGTTTAACGAATCTAACTTACCTCTTTCGGTTTTAGAGGCATGGTAAAACTCTGTTTGTCCGTTTTCTATTTGTTGTTTGGCAAAAGGTGTTTCGGTATTTAAATATGCATTAGGCCATAAATGCATCATCATTTCCTTCAACGTATCGGGAGAGTTATTGTAGTACGAAATGGTTTCAAAACCACTCAATACATTTTGCGAATCGCGTAAAGTAACTTGTATGTTGTAATCAACCCGCTGCTGCCAATTGGCTTGTTTAAGCTTTGTATTTTGTGCTAGTGCAACAGTGCAAAATAAAAAACAGAATACGGTTAGTGCATTTTTGTACATGTATGCAATAAACGTATTTTTAATGTAATTTATTTGTTGTTTTTAGGAATGGCAGAATCTGGTGATGGAAATACTTTTTTATTCACTCTTCTGGTTTTTTCAACTACCATAAACGATACCACTAAACCATCGGTATCCTTGGTAACATCTATATTCAGATTGTTGCGTGTTAGGCGGAATTTATCTCCTAAAACCTGCTCATCAAAGTTAAGTTCATAAGTGCCAAATGGTAAATAAAACTCAAACGAACCATCACTAGAAGTTAAAGTGCTAAAAGATCTTTGTCCTTGGGCAGTAATTTTTATACGCGATAAATCGAAAGGTTCTAATGCATCAGCGGCAATTTTCTCGCGTTTTATACCCACCTTACCCTTAATTTTTACGCCTTTAACAAATGGTATGGCAATGGTTTTTCCTTTGGTTAATAAAATAGAATCGTTAATGTTGGCAAACCATGCTGTTACCTCATCCAAGGGCATTACATCTAGTTTATTTAATCCGGCTTTTGCATTTAAAACTTTAGCGCCACCTTCTTCATTGGTTATCACCTCATCATCGCCCAATTTAACCACCACATTTTCGTACACACGCTCGTTTCTGTCTTTTACACCATTTCCATTTACATCAAAAAACACTATAAATTCTGCATCAATATGTTTGTTGTTGCGCGATGGAACCGGCAGTGCAAACTCTTTACGAACTCCCATACTTACAAAAAAACCTTGTGTGGTAAAACGTGGCACTTCATCAGAAACCAAAGCATTATTATAAACATTTTTAAGTGCTTGGCCAGATATTAAATTATAATTCAAACCACCCCTAAAACGCCAACCCGATTGTGTGTAATAATATATTTCAGGAAATAAATTTAACGAGTGTTGTTTAAAGAGGTTGTTGTAGTAATAGTTTAAACCTGTTTGTAACATAAACTTGGTGTTTTTTAACAAGTATTGATGCTGTATTGCAGATGAAAACATTTGCTGAGTAATTCCTCCTGATCTGGTATTAATAACAGGCGCTGTGCCGTATGCACCCATTATGTATCTTGCATTAACGGTTAATGTTTTATAAAACAACAATCCGTTAAACATTAAAAATGGCAAGTTTCTAATTTGGGTTGATGTGTCTTTGGGTGTATTAATACCTGCTTCAACTGTGGCTGAAAAACGTGTGTATTCTTTTGGCTTAAATGTGTTATGATTTAGGCTTAATCCTCTAACCAAATTATCAGATAATGTAAAGTTAAATGTATTGTAAAATGCGGCTAGCTGTATGCTTTGAAACTTGTAGGCACGAGTTAAAGCCAATTGGTTAATAAGCGATTTAACATTGCCGTTAAAAAAAATCTTTGATTGTGTATTGCTGTAACTGTTTACCAAAGTAAAACTCCAGTTATCATTATATGTATATCGCGTTCTGTGGTTATAAAATATGCGAGAGATTCCGGTATTGGAATAATCGGCATTGCTATTACCTAATGCATGATTAATATTGAGTTTATTCTTAAAAAAATTACCTGCGTAGTTTATCAAATAAAACTGCCCAAATGTTTTTTTGTTGATTACACTCACATCATTCCAACTGTTTGATAAAGCAACGGTAAACGTTTGTGTGCGGAAAAAACTAAATCCGGTTCGGGTATTTAACACGCGAGTTAAAACACCTGTTGCGTTATTATCAGACTCGCCATACTCTACAACAAGTTTATTTTGTTTAAAGTACTGAATGTGCGCGCTAGCACCACGTGCTTGTAAAAAATAGTTGCCAAACCTGTCGTTGTTGGTGGTATAAAATGCATTTACTAAAACTCGTTTACTTACCTGCAGGCCTACTTTTGCTCCTTTACCAAAACTTTGCAAGCCCATAAAACCACCATTAACAAAACCCAGCTGCACACTTCCCTTATTATGAAAATAGCCAAAATAATAGTTGCTGTTTTTTAAGGCATCGCTGTAATTATCTGAAGTGGCACTAGCTTGCATGTTATACATAATTTGTGCGTTATTGCTTACTTGTGCGTTTCCTCTTAAATTTAATGTTGAGAAAGAAATGTTATCCATTAGGTTACTCACGTTGTAATCAACCACCAAAGGCAGGCTGTTAAAAGCGTTTGGGTTTGATACCACCTCATCAGATAATTTTTTAAATATGATGCGTTGATTTGCGCGGTAAGCGCCTTCTTCGCCAAGGTTTGGTTCTTCTGTATTAACAAATAAACTAAAAGTTTTAGCTTCTTTTAAAGAATATGGTTTGTGGTTTTCAATATCAATTCTGGTATTATTTCTATCGCCCGATTCGTGTCTGTATACAAATGCAAGTGTAGTATCTTCTCTGCTCTCTAAATTAAGCTGAATAGGCTTTAGTGTTTTGTTCGCACCTAAACTATCAACCACTGTTGAAAATAAGCTTAGGTTATTTAATGTCATGGTAATGCGTTGTTTCTCTGCACCAGTGTTCAATACATTTACATTAAACTTTACTTCGTTTTCGCCATTTTTAAAATATATTTTATTGCCATCAAGGCTATTAATTACCCAACTAGTCTTTTTTAAAGTGTATGCCCAGAAAGTAGCTTCACCCAAATATTTGTCATCAACCCCAACAATATTGGCATTAATCATAAACCTGTTGTTGCCACCAATACTTTGTGTAGGTATAAGCCTCACGGGTATAAAAACAGAATCGCTTGCCGCAATGCTATATTCTTGCATTGGGTTGCCAATCTGTTTCCAATCCGATGGATAGTCAATACTTAATTTAAATACTTTTGGGGTGTTGGCGGTATTTGTAATTTTTACCACATTGGTAATTAATTCACCTGTAGTAATGGCAATTTCAGCCTTGTCAAACGAAACCAACATTTGCGCTTTAACTTGTGTAGATATGCACAACATCAAACCAAATACTATATGTTTAAATAGGTTATTCAATTGTTTGATGTATTAAAAAATTTCGGTTAACAGGTATTTAACTTTGAGTTGAAAAACACCACTACGTACACCATTTGTAGGCACTATGCGGTAATCAATATCAAAAGAATACTCGTTATAATTGGTAATTGAATTGCCCGGACCATTAACATTTGTTGTGCATGAACCGGCAGGTGTTGTTATGCCATTATTTGAAATAACAATAATGGGTGTACCGGTAGTAGTAGGTACATTAAAAAACTGGTTTCCGGTAAGTGAAGTGTTGCAATTATTTCTGATGCGCAACTGCAACATATCTATTTGTGGAGCGGTTCCACTAGTTGAGTTACTTTGTAGTTGTTCCCATTCGGTTGGGGCTGTTGTGGCCGAGGCGTTTTCTACCAAAATAACCAAGTTCCATCTGCACGAAGGATTGTTGTTTAGACTATTACTAACGGCCACTTTAAGTTTGGTTGAACCGTTTTGAGTAATACCGGCCATGTATTCGCCAAACGTATCAAAGCTAAAATCAACATTGGCACTTGATGAAACAGACAAACGCACCTCATCGCAAAATTGCGCTTGAAGTGGGTGTAAGCCAAAAAGTAATGCTAAAACCAGTATTACTTGTTTCACTTTGGGTTGGGTTAATTTGGGTTGATTAGGGATAAAAATTAGTGGGGAAAACAAGGGGGTTACTTTCCCCACTAATTAAACAAAGGGTTATTTTCTTATTGATCTTCTAACAAAATGTATTGAAC
Organism: uncultured Chitinophaga sp.; assembly: GCA_964603255.1. Taxonomy (GTDB): domain Bacteria; phylum Bacteroidota; class Bacteroidia; order UKL13-3; family UKL13-3; genus UBA6183. The sequence goes on along the minus strand of CAZRVA010000086.1, from coordinate 2,564 downwards.
ATACATGGTGTAAACACCGGGCTGCGCATAAGATCCAGCACCATTTGCAGTTACCAAGTCTTGTGCAGTTGTTCCATCAGGGCTGTAAGCCATCGGGAAAACAGCAGGTAAACCCGGAACAATACGGTAATCGATGCTGTAATAGTAATCGCTGGTTAATGCGCCTGCTGCTGCAGTTAAATAACTACCACCTGCTACCGCATCATCTCCAACACCTGTAGTACCTTTATGACCAGCAATGTATTTGTTGTTGGCTGCAGGTGGTGTTCCGGCATTTGCAGGGTCAACATAAATACTGTTTGAACCTGATGGGCTAGCAATTGGTGGGAAGAAAGCGCTGTAATCGGCATAAGTACCTGTAGCAGCAGCAGAGTTAGCATTTGGGGTACTTTGGTGTAACTCAAGCAAACTTAGAGGTAAACGGTTGGTTGCACCAGTTCCGCCTGTACCATATTTAATTTGTTGATCCCAAAAACCTGCGGCAACGTTTCCATTAGAACGGCCAATGGCATACAAATCCCAATTTACAGTTGAACTTACTTTTAAAATGGTAGCACCATACTTTGTAATACCACCATAGTACTCGTTAATGTTGTCGAAAGTAAAATCTACTTGATTTGGGGTCGACATGTTTAATTGTAAAATTGGTTGTAAGTCCATAGTAATGGTTACATCTTTCTCGTCTTGTAACTGAGCAAAAGCTCCTGTTGTTGATAACATTGCTGCTGCAGCAAATGCTAATACTTTAAGTTTTTTCATACTAGATTAGTTTTTTAGTTAAAAGTGTAGTACAAAGTATTAGCAATTATTTTGCATTTAAAAGAAATAAATGGCTGTTATTTAGTATTAAATGCAATTTGCTGATTTTCAGCTCAATTTTTTCCACAATAAATCAACATATTTATTTAAACAGCAGTTTATGTCTTTTAACATTAGCTCATTTTAATTTATTTCAAAATTAATTTCTGCAGCTTCTACATCTTCTTTACTTCCGTAATCCAAAACACCCACAGCTGAATAAGTTCCTTTTTCAAGCTTATCTGGTAAAGTAAACATATAGTTACGGGTATATCCAGGCAGTATTACAAAGCGTTTTACCATCAAGCGTTGTTGCTTACCCGTTTTGGTATTTGTTAGCTCTACATAAGCAATACAAGATGCAATGCCGTCACCAACATTTTTCAGGGTCATATCAATTTTAGGCTGGCTACCATTTATTCCCTGATAAACAAAATTGTCAATAGAAACCTTATTGTTGGCTACTGTAGGTGGGTTTTGATACAAATACACACCAAAAGCAAACGTTGGAATGACACCCAATGAAATGGATTTATCGTTTCCGTTTTTATCCAAAGATTGACGTTCTTTTTGCTCTTCAATCCACAATAAGCCCCAAGCTGCACGGGCAGCGGTAATAGAATCTGGAATACTTAGTGTTACTGTTACTTTTTGAACGGCACCGGGCTTTAATTCAAAAAAGGTGGGCGAAACACTTAACCATTGCGACATACCATAAATAGATGTGCCTGGTTTCATAAAAATAGTTTTACCCGCTTTATCTGCATCATAATCGCTTAACGATACATTAAACGATCGTTTTACGAGTGTTTCGTTGGTTACTTTTACCTCGTATGTTCTGGTTTCTCCAGGTTTTAAATTAAAATTTAAATGCGATGGGGTTACTGCCACACCAACATCTTTTAAAGCCGAATCGGCAGGCGCTTGTGCACGGACTAAAAAGCCACTGAACAAAAGCAATAAAGCAAGTACGTTTTTTTTCATGTGATTAGAGTTTTGTTAATTTATTTTCAAATAAAGCCACTTAAACCACATTATTAGCAATTGGTGGGTTGATTAACACACATCATTTTGTGTATAAACTCTATACTTTTTTAAAACATCCACTCGTTTTGGTGTTATATTTGTTATGCTAAGCTTTAGAATTATGGATGCTGACGATTTTTTAGATGAAGAAGTACAATCGAATGTACAGCGCTTCGAAAAAATGTTGAGGAATAAAACCCGAGAATTTTTTGAGGCTGAAGTGTTAGAAGACATTTGCGACTATTATATCCAAAAGGAGAAGCTGAAAAAAGCCCTTGAAGTTTTATATTTTGGCGAAGAATTATACCCAAACCATATTGGTTTTATGGTACAAAAAGCTACGGTTTTTTTGGCCATGGGTAAAATTACCGAAGCGCTTGAAATAACCGAAAATGCCGAACTTTTTGAACCTTTTAATGCAGATATTGCCTTAATTAAAGGTGAAATTTTCTTGAATATGAATCAAGATGAAGAGGCCGAAGCTTGTTTTGAAAAAGCACTTTTACACACCGATGAACGCGTTGATATTTTGTTTGAAATTGCTTACGCATACGAAGAAACCAATCGTTTGGACAAATCGGCCGAATATTTTGAGTTGATTGTAGAAGAAAACCCCGAGCTAGAACAAGCCTACCACGAAGCCGCAAGCGCCTACGACATATTGGGCCGGTTTGATAAAAGTGTAGCTTATATCAACAAGCTGATAGATATGGACCCATACAATACCTCTGCATGGTATG
>CAZRVA010000085.1:4492-11347 GCA_964603255.1 uncultured Chitinophaga sp. | reverse complement strand
ACTGGTGCATCTGCCGGGAAAATACCTGCAAGGCCGGTTGGTAAAAAAATTCTGAATTGATAACTATCCCCAGAGTCAATTCTATTTAACTTACTTGTTGGAGCTATTTTGGGGTGATAATAAGTATTTAAAAATATAGCAATTCTGTAGGCACCAACTTGGGATGAGTCTGCTAAGCCGGTTAACAATGCACAACCTTTACCACCACCAGGTATTGCGCATCTTTGCAAACATTGGTAAGAGAAATTTGCAGGTACGCCTTTAAGATCAGTCATAATAACCGAATCAATAACTACATCCCACATTTGTCCGTTAAATTCGGCAATAGTATCTCTTGGTGCTTTAAAACTCAAAACCTGGTTGTATTGAGTTCCAACGTAAGAATATGGTAACTCGGCCGGAGAAAAACCTGTACTGTTTAAATTAGGGTCGGGTATGCATTGTGCGTTTGTTTTTACAACAAATGCCAATAGCATTAAACCAATAAGTAGTAATTGTTTTTTCATAACAAATATTTAAGTCAATCAAATATAGTAAATAACTATTTATATGAAATGATTTGGTTTACTTATCGGTATTAAAATCAAATAAACCCTCTATTTCATTGGCATTTATTGGTTGTATGCTTCCAATTGGTGTTTGTGTGGTAATGCTATAATTACCAATTCTTACGCGCACTAATCTTAACGTAGGATGACCAACCACTGCGGTCATTTTTCTTACTTGGCGGTAACGGCCTTCTTTTATGCAAATGCTTAACCAAGTGTGCGGTTTGTATTTGTGGTACCTAACACGTGGGTAGCGTTCAGGAAATTCAATGTTTTCTAATCGGTTTACTTTGGCAGGTTTGGTTTGATAAACCACACTTTGATGCGAAATGCCAACACCTTCTTCTAGCTGTTTAATAGTTTCATTACTCACATCACCTTCAACCAAAACCCAGTATTCTTTTTCTACGTGATGTGCCAATAAATGTTGGTGAAGTTTACCATTGTTGCTCAGTATTAACAATCCTTCACTGTGTTCGTCTAATCTGCCAACAGGCATTACGTCTTCTTCCAATTGGTATAAATCGCCCAGTAATTTTTTGTTGTTGTGTTCGCAAACAAACTGACTTAAATAACCAAAGGGTTTAAATATGGCGTAGTACTTAAAATCGGTTTTACTCATCAGCACAGCATTTTCCTTCATGCACTTCTTTTAGCCATTGTTCATCGGTTATGTTTTGGGTTGATGCTTCGGGTTTTTCTGAACACCAGTCGCAGGTTTCGCCATCATCGGTAAAACCTCTGCCTTCACACTGTGGACATAAATAACCGCATCCGGCCATAACTTGTAATTGTTTATTTAAAATGCAAAAGTAAGTAACGATTATGAATTGTTGGTATTTAAAATGGCCATCACTTGTTTTAGTTGTTCTTGTACATCAACCGATGCATCAATCCAATGAATCACATGGCCATCTTTTTCCATTTTTCTAAAGTAAGTCATTTGTCTTTTTGCAAATTGTTGAATAGCGATGTTCAATAATTCTTCCAATGCTTCTTTGCTCATCAACCCTAATACATATTGCGAAACAAACTTGTACTCCAATCCATAATATTGAAGCTGCTCGTGTGTAATGCCCTCTTTTAAAAGTTGTTCAACCTCATCAATCAATCCATTTTTTAAGCGGTGTTGCAAACGTTGTGTAATGCGTGCTCGTCTTAATTCTACACTTACATCAAGACCAAAAATAATGGGTTTAATATCGGGTGTAACAGGGGCTGTAAACGTATGGTGTTGTAAATAATGGTTAATTTCTATGGCCCTAATGGTTCTTTTTAGGGTTGATAAATCAGCCTTTGGTGTAAAATCTGTTAAAGGCATTTGATTAAAATACGCAGTAAGTTCGGGGTGCGTTAAATGCGCAATTGATTTGCGTATGTCCTGATTATTCGGCACAGATGCGTAGGTTAAATTACGCAATACACTATCTATATAAAGTCCGGTTCCGCCACATAAAATTGGACTTATTTGTTGTATTTGCAATTGTTTAAACGTTGCAAAAAAATCACGCATAAACTCATGCAAATTGTAACGCTCACCAGGTTCTAAAATGTCAATTAAATGGTAAGGTATGGTTTGATTATTAATGGTATAATCATCATAATCCTTGCCGGTACCAATGTTCATTCGTTTGTATACTTGTCGGCTATCTGCACTAATAATATGTGTGTGTAATTGATGTGCCAATGCTGCAGCCAGTTTGGTTTTACCAGATGCTGTTGGTCCTAAAATTACAATTAAATTATATGATGTTGGCACTGGGCAAAAGTAATAAATAGAATGGCTTATCTGCTGTCGTATACAAATTTTAAACTGCCGGCATTGTGTATTTTAATTTTGTTATGGCTGTTGCTAATTTGATTTTCGGTTAAGCGTGTGTGATGCCATTCATCAATATACAATATTTGTGGTGCGGTTTCTTCTACCAACTTAAAACCTACTTTTAAATAACTTTCTCCTGAGCTCCAATCCCTGTCGGCATAGGTCATGATGTGTTTGGCATGATTGCATTTAACAAAATGTTGCAACAATTTACTTAAACCACCTACCACATTTGTTCCGGTTTTACTGGCAAATCTCTCCAACTCATAACTTCGATAATACACGGGCCCATCATACATAGTTCTGGCTTTGCTAAATGTAGCAACTGCAACCAATTCTTCTTTAAACATCAACCCAAACTTATAATAAGCTGATGTTACACCTTGCAAATGATTTTGGTTTAAAAACAATTGAGCTTGTTGTTTATCAATTCGTACTACCTCAGTTTGACGTGCATGAATTTTTTTTGATTGCCCGATGATGGATAGTATACGAGCTTTAACCAAATCGGTTTTGTGTATCCAAACATCTTCCCAAATATGTATAACCTGGTGGTTAATGATGCCCGTTTTATGACTCAAGTTAATAAAAAAATCATCAGGAAGATCTTGGGTTTTGTAGGTGTTTAAATCAATAAAATGAAAGATGATTTTACGTTCCTCAAACATGTACATGGCAAATGGCGAAGCATGAATAACATGTTTAACGGCTCCTATTTGTAGCATGAACTGATGAAACAAATCAGCTTCCATAACTAAAGTTTAATTCAGTTTTTAAAGCCTCGATAACATTAAATACAATTGGGCAAATGCTATAGTTGCTCCACAAGCTTCTTTTGTATTTCATGTCTTTTCCATCAAGGTGAGGATAACCAGCACAAGCACTGGGTCTACTGCCGTATATGCTGCACTTGCAATCATTTAAAAACATACAAGGTTTGGTTTTTAAAAATTGCGCTTCTCCATCAAACCCAACAAAATTTTGCTTAAATAAGTGTGGTTCGGTTTGTTTAATTTCAGCTAACCTTACAATCTCGTTTTCTTCTAAACCGGGTTCTAATTTTTTACAGCAATTGGCACAAGTAGTGCAATCTATCTTAGGAGCTATTTCATTGTTTAGTTTGTGTATGGTAGCATCAATCAACTCGCTTTTGTAATTGCGCAAGTGCTTTTTAAAAAACATGTTTTCAATGTTTTTAGCAGCAAGTAGTGGTAACATATCATCGGGTGAGTTTACCATAAAACAAGTTATTGCTCTTTTACATCAACCAAAACCAAATCGCCATTTTGCCAAATAAAAATATCGTTATCTAGCGTTACTTCATCACCTTCTTTCAGGTTTTTAATGTACACATCATTATTGGCGGTGTGTATACTTCCTTTGGTATGAATAGCCAATTTAATATACTGCGGATTGATACCTCTTTTAGTACCACAAAGTACAATGTGCACCGGCTTACGAATTCGTTTTAATAAACTCATGTCGCGTATGTCACTGTCATCAGCCAATAGAACCAAACTTTGATAATCGCGGTAAGCAACCATGGCTGTTAAAAGGGCTTCTAAATCGTTTTCCGGATCATCTCCGCCTTCGCCTTTTTTACGTACATCTTCAATGTCTTTTTTAAACTTTTTATAGTCTTTAGCTTCAAAAGTATGCACGCCACCGGTTCGGCCAATTACTTTTTTATTGTCGGCTATGTTATCGCCATCATTAAACAGCGCGTAGTATTTTATTTTTTCGCCTTCAAAATTCTTCTTGTACCATACCAACAGCTGTCCAATGTAAGGAAACATACTGCCTGTCATATCAACCACCATCATTACCTTTTTCCACTCTTTGTTGCGTGCAAAAACCCTAAAAATGGTAGAGTCTTTAATTTTATATTCACCCGTTAAAAATTTGTCGAATTTTAATGTGGTTTCTTTGGTTGGACTCTCATAAGTAACAAATCCTTTTTTATCAAAGTGGGCGTAACTTCCGTCTAATTCACCTTTTTCAAATTTTGCTTCGGTAAGTAAAAATCCGTTTTCATCGTAGGCACGCTCATAACCGTGCTTTTTACCTGCAACATAAACTTCTTCTACTTTGGTACTGCAATTTGGGTAAAAGGTAACACTTGGCCCAGACAACATCCCGTCTTTGTAGGTATTACTAAATTCAATACAGTCTTGGGCATCGTAATACCTAATCTCCAAGCCTTCTTTTTCGTTATTTTCGTAAAAAACCTCGTACTTCAAATCGCCATTGGCCCAGAAATAGCGCCAAAAGCCTTGTTTTTTACCGTTTTTGTCGGTTAAGTTAATGGTATCACCATCAACTACCTCAAAAGTTTGGGCTGATGTAACCTTCGGAAAAACAACGATTAATAGAGAAATGTATATTAAAATCTGGGTCAGTTTCATGATTAATTTTCAACCTCCGAATATACTATTGTAATTGTAAATGCGTGCAATTTTGGCTTACTAAAAACATTTGCCGTTTTGTAACGTTAAAATTAAGTATGAAAGCAAAATTGATTCAAGAATATATTCACTACACCTTAGAGGAAAACAAAACCCCTCAAAGCGTTTATTTATTTGCAAAACATGCAGGTATCAGTGAGGAAGAATTTTATAATCATTTTTCAGGATTAGAGTCATTGGAAAGTGAAATTTATAAGAACTGGTTTGAATCTGCCATGGAAAAATGTACAACTAGCGCTCCTTGGGCTGATTATAGTGCTCGAGAAAAAGTGTTGGCTGTGTTCTACACATTTATTGAAAGTTTAAAACCGAACAGAAGTTTTGTTAAATTCTTAAAAGATCGTGATTTCAAATCATTGCCTAAATGGCCCGCATACCTAAATGGCTTGCATCATAGTTTTATAGAACACATGAAACCCATTTTAAACGATGGCATGGCATCAACCGAAATTGCAGAGCGCAAATACATTGATACAAAATACGCAGATGGATTGTGGTTAAACTTTTTGTTTGTGTTAAAGTTTTGGATTGATGATAGCAGTAATGCTTTTGAAAAAACCGATGCTGCTATCGAAAAAAGTGTAAATCTTGCTCTGGATTTAATGGGAAGAAGTCCGCTGGATGCCGCATTAGATTTTGGTAAATTTTTGTTTCAAAACAGATAATTAATCGGGATATAACCATACTATAATGGAGCAAAACAGTATACCTAGCACCAAGGTTCAGCGTGCCATGCGATTTGTAAAAACAGGTGCACAAATTGGTGGCAATTACATTAAGCATTATTCAAAAAAAATTGTTGATCCATCTTTAACTAAGGATGAACTGCATGAAAATAACGCTAATGATGTATACAATGCTTTAAGTGAATTAAAAGGCAGTGCGCTTAAGGTTGCGCAAATGCTTAGTATGGAAAAAAATGTATTGCCTCGTCAGTACACCAATAAATTTCAAATGGCTCAATACAGCGCACCACCGCTTTCAGGTCCGCTTATTGTGCAAACATTTGTAAAAGCTTTTGGCAAATCACCCCAAGAAATTTTTGACACTTTTGATATGAAAGCTTCCAATGCAGCAAGTATTGGTCAGGTTCATAAGGCCACACTTAACGGCAAAAAACTGGCTGTAAAAATTCAGTATCCGGGTGTGGCCGAGAGTATAAAAAGCGACTTAAAAATTGTAAAACCCATTGCTTTTCGTTTGTTAGATATGAACGAAAAAGAATTGGACAAGTACATTAAAGAAGTTGAATCTAAATTATTAGAAGAAACCGACTACGAATTGGAGTATAAACGTAGCATCGAAATTACAGAAGCGTGCAAGCATATTCCTAATTTGGTTTTTACAAATTATTACAAGCCATACACTGCAAAGCGCGTGCTTACTATGGATTGGCTTGATGGCATGCATTTGGATGATTTCTTAAAAACTAATCCATCACAAGAGGTAAGAAATGCTATTGGGCAAGCCATGTGGGATTTTTATGATATGCAGGTACATGAGTTAAGAGCTGTGCATGCTGATCCTCATCCCGGAAATTTTTTAATGCAAACAGATGGTAAATTAGGTGTAATTGATTTTGGTTGTGTGAAAGAAATTCCGGAAGATTTTTACCTGAATTATTTTGCATTGTTAATACCTGAAATTATGCAAAGCGCAACCACCATGCGTAATATCATGTTACAACAGCAAATTATAACGCATACCGATAGTGAAAGAACCCAACAAATTATTACCGATGCATTTACTAAAATGACCACATTATTGCGTGCTCCTTTTGATGAAGCAGAATTTGATTTTGGCAATAACGATTATATAGATAAAATTTATGCTTTGGGAGAAGAGGTAAGTAAAATGGATGAGCTCAAAAAATCTAAAGAGGGTAGAGGTTCGCAACATGCGCTTTACATCAACAGAACTTACTTTGGTTTGTACAGCATTTTAAATGTGCTTCAAGCCAAAATAAATACCGGTTTGCGCAATTGGAAAAAACCGCTAATGGAATATCATTTAACCAAAG
>CAZRVA010000085.1:0-4392 GCA_964603255.1 uncultured Chitinophaga sp. | reverse complement strand
TGTATGCAACGCATCATAAAAACTAAAGCAGAAAGTGGTTTTGTATGGATAGATGTTTTAAGTCCAACCGAAACTGATTTACAACAACTAGCTGCTACTTATCATTTTCATCCAAGTGCATTACAAGATGTACTACAACCTGAGCATTTACCTAAGGTAGAACAGTTCGATGATTTAGAATTTATTATTTGCAGGTATTATGATGTTGATGCCGAAAAAGATGCGGATTCCATACAGAAAATAAGTAGAAAGCTCGCCATTTTTTACAGAAAAGATTTGGTGTTAACCATACATAGAAAAGAATCTCCTGCCTACGAAAATTTAATTAAAAAATACGAAAGTAATAACCAACTTAACGCATTTGAAATTACTTGTAAAATTGTAAAAGCAGTTCTATCAACATACAAGGAACCCAGCACCAAACTAGATGCAGAAATTGATTTTTACGAAAGCAGGATTTTCCTCAAGAAACGTATTCCTGATTTATTAAAAAATTTGTATGCCATAAAACGTAAAGTTTATTTGTTGCGCAAAGTATCAAACCTAACTGAAGAAATTGTGCATCACCTGGCTCCTATTGCGCAAGCTCAAAAGTGTAAACCTGTTTATCAAGATTTAAAAGATTATTATGTAAAGGTGGATACCATGGTAGAATCAAACCACGAAGACATCAATAACCTGTTAAATATTTACCTTTCTATTTCATCGCAACGTAACAACGAAGTAATGCGCACACTTACGGTGTTTACTGCATTCTTTTTACCAACCACGTTTATTGTTGGTTTGTACGGAATGAATTTTGAGTATATGCCCGAACTTAAACATCCTGCCGGTTATCCTGCCGTTATTGCACTTATGGTGTTAGTAACAGTTGTTATTTATTCGTGGTTTAAACGCAAAGGTTGGATGTAAAGTTTAACTTCTCATGTTATCAAACTGAAGCGGCACTTCAAAATCGTGCGCCCTTACTTTGGCCATTGTTGCTTGTAGCTCATCTATACTTTTGCTGGTAACACGCACTTGGTCGTCCATAATACTGGCTTGTACTTTAAGTTTACTATCCTTAATAAAGTTCACTACCTTTTTGGCTGTTTCTTTATCTAAACCCTCTTTAATGGGTAAGGTTTGATACATGTGTTTACCGCTTGGAGAGGCATCTTTGCTTAAATCTAAAATACGTGGATCAAGCTGTTGTTTGGTAAACTTACTCAAAATAATATCAATCAAACTTTGCAAAGCCATTTCTTGTTTGGCCTGAAGTTTTACCGATTTACTCTTTTTATCCAACTCAATTTCGCAGTCTTCGTCTTTCAAATCATATCGGTTAACCAACTCTTTTATCGCGGTATTTATTGCATTGTCTATTTTCTGTAAATCAATTTTGTTTACAATATCAAAGCTTGCCATAAAGTAAATTTTTAGAATTAAATGTGCCGCTAAATAAGTACTTTTGATTAATAAATAGAAAAATCAATGAAAAACGGAGCCTTATTGTCGCTTGTCATGATTGTGTTTTTACTTGGTTGTAATGATGATGAACCAGTAAAGGATGACCCAAAACCAACAAACGGAAGTTTAACGGTTAACCTTGCTCATTCATTTAAATCTGCTCCGTTTAATCTAACTTCTAACTTTGTTACCGATTTAAACGATACGATAAAATTTTCCGCATTTATATACTACATCAGCAATGTTTCATTACAAAACGATGCAGGAACTTGGGTTAATCTAGGTAATTACAATTTGGTTGATTTTTCTGATCCAAATTCATCAAAGCTAACCTTAACAAACTTACCCGGTGGTACGTATAAAAAGTTACGTTTTATGGTTGGGGTTGATAGTATTGCCAACAGCACAGGTGCACAAGAAGGTGCTTTAAATCCATCAAACGGAATGTTTTGGAGTTGGGCTACAGGTTACATTTTTATCAGGATGCAAGGAAGGTTTAACAATAACAGACCTATGACAATTGATATGGGTGGAATAAAAAATTTACCAGTAATTGAATTGCCAATTAATGCAACGGTTAACCAAGGTTCATCGGCAACTGCAAATATTAATTTTGATGTGGCTGATGTATTTGTAACACCAAACAATTACAAGTTAGATTCGGTTTCATCCATTATGCACGATGCGCTGCATCCAAACGCAAGCATGCTAAAACAAAACATAGAAACTGGTGTATTTACTGTTACAAGTTTTCAATAAATAAATTACTGTTGTTAATGAGTTGGACAAGCAAATTACTTTGGATTACAGCTGCAATTACCTTGCAGGTTTTTATTGCATGTAGGGTTGATGATGAAGTTAAACCGCCTACAGATGCTCAATCTCCGGTAAGTAGCGCTCCAACCCCATATACCATTGAGTATCCAAAAGGATTACTTTGGCCACGTTTAAAAATCCCAACCGATAATCCTTTAACCGTTGAAGGTATTGCTTTGGGTAAAAAATTGTTTTATGACAATATTCTTTCGGCCGATAACAGCATTTCTTGTGCTTCGTGCCATGTGCAAAGTCTTTCATTTGGCGATTCAAAGGCATTGAGTTTAGGTGTAAATGGTCAGCTAGGTTTGCGCAATGCAATGCCACTTTTTAATTTAGGTTGGTTTGAAGATCCTAATTTAGTACGTAATGGTCATGGCTTTTTTTGGGATGGAAGGGTAGCCACCTTAGAGAACCAAGTTCTTGCTCCTATTGAAGATCCAAGAGAAATGAATCAGAACTTAGCCGAACTTGAACAAGAGTTACGTGCACATCCTGAATATCCTAAACTGTTTAAAAAAGCATTTGGTACTGATAGCATAACCACACGTTTAATTATGTATGCTATTGCACAATTTGAACGAACATTAATCTCTGGTAATTCAAAATTTGATCAATATAAAAGAGGAGAGGTTCAATTAACCGAATCTGAGTTGCGCGGCCTAACCTTATTTACCACCGAAGGGGCAGATTGTTTTCATTGTCATGGTAACGACCGTAGTCCATTTTTTACCGATTTTAAGTTTCATAACAACGGTTTAGATTCTATTCCAAAAGATTTAGGTTTAGGCGGAATTACAGGTAAAGCAGAAGATATGGGTTTATTTAAAACACCATCATTACGTAACTTATCTTTTACTGCACCTTATATGCACGATGGCAGGTTTAATACCTTAGAGGAAGTAATTGAATTTTATAATAGCGGCACTAAAAACGGTGCAACCACAGATTTAAACATTATTAAAAACCATCCTAAAGGGGGATTAAATCTAACTGCTCAAAACAAGGCAGATTTAATAGCTTTTTTAAAAACCCTCGATGATTACACTTTCATCACCAATCCAAGTTTTAATAAGTAAACTAAATATCCGCTTTTAAATATTCTTCCTATTTGTTGGTTTCAAAATTTCTCGGATGGATCGCTCATTAAATTTAATTCAAATTTAATGTATTCGGCAACCTTGTAGTTATTTTGTCTATATTCAGATTATCAGGCAATAATGCTGTTCTTAAGGTTCTTTTGAATTCTTATTTCTTTTAATTACAACATTTTAAGAAATCATTAAGCTACACATGTTAAAAATTTATGAAAATTTTCATAGCTTCGATAAAACTATTCTGATCACAAAATACAACGTTATATGAAAATAAAATTTACACTATTAAAAATTAGTATCTTGCTGGTGGTGATTGTTTCAGGTCTCACCTCTCTAAATGCCCAGATAACTCTAAATACAACCGTTGGTAGTACTGGTTATACAGGTACAAATAACAGTGGAACTAACTCATTTATCACTTTCGTCATAACCAACAACAATAGTTATCCCATGGAGCTTAATTCAGTGGGAAATTGGACGAACAACACATATAACAATACCATTTCAACTTTGTGGTATTCGTCTTCCTCTTTAAGTGGTCCTGTCACACTTACTGGACCAACTTGGACGAATATAAAGTCAGCAACGGTAACTGGAATAACCAATACTGTTTTATCGGTTAACACAGTTTTATCGAATATTGGCTTTATTATACCTGCAAATACTACTTATCGTTTTGCGATTAATACCACAGGCACAAACAACTATAGTGGTCCTCCAAACCCAACACCTAATACCTTCACATCAGGAGGTGTTTCTTTAAGGGTTGGTGATGTTCAAATAGCTGGACAAAATGTTGGTTATGGGGCTACAAACAATCCAAGATTTTTTACAGGAAGTGTTACTTTAACACCAGTGTCAGGTCCAGGTGGAGGCGGCAATCCCTTTTTAGCTCCCCCAATATCAAGTTTCGCCTACGATGCAGGCATAGATACGGTATGGGTAAATAGCCCGTATGCTTTTATCAATAACTCGACAGGCGATAGCGCTTCATACTGGAGGGTAGAAGGCCAACCAGGCGCCAACCAAT
>CAZRVA010000084.1:8900-11440 GCA_964603255.1 uncultured Chitinophaga sp. | reverse complement strand
TAACCGTTGTGTTCGTTACTGGTCTCCCCACCGCTGTGTTCTTAGTGTTCCCCTCTTTGTGTTCACCGTGGTAAAAACAATACCTAAGGTATTTTTTGCGGTAAAACCCTTTGTGCCCTTGTGGTTAAACAAAAACAAAAAACAACCCATCTTCAACAAAAAAGCACTTTCTTCGTTACACATATTATGAGACTCATTGCCATTACCATCATTTGTTTTATTTGTTTACAGTTTACCTGGAACGACCGTATGGAAAATAAAGTGCTTACCAACCAACAATTAAAAACCATCAAACCTAACTATACCGGCAACCCTATGCGTGGTAATAAATTTATCAATTATCAGGATGTTGCTTTACCTAACTTTACTAAGGTAATGAAATGGCGTTTTAGTAAAAATCCCCAACGCGATGAAAAGAAAAACGACAAGTGGTTACCGTCTGTAATTAAGAACAACAGTATGTTTACCAACAAACAAAATAAAATAGTGTGGTTGGGTCATGCTTCGTTTTTACTGACGTTAAACGGTAAAAATATATTAATAGACCCGGTGTTTAACGATATACCTTTTGTGAAAAGATTGGTAGGAATTCCTTTTGATAGAGACAGTATAAAACATATTGACTACATCTTACTTTCTCATGCGCATTTTGACCATTGTGATAAAAAAAGTTTTCACACCATTATGCAACAAAACCCACAAGTAAAAGTGTACGCGCCTTTAAAATCAACCCAACTATTAAAAAGTTTTGATAAGCGAATGAATGTGCAAGAAGCCGGATGGTATCAGCAGTTTAATGTTGATGACGATAAAATTGAAGTGTATTACATGCCTGCATTTCATTGGTACAAGCGCAGTTTAAATGATGATAACGAGATGCTTTGGGGCAGTTTTGTAATTAAGTATAACGGCATTACTATTTATTTTATGGGCGATAGTGGATACAACACCCACTTTAAAGAGATTGCAACATACTTTCCAAACATTGATTATTGCATCATGGGTGTGGGAGCATATCAACCCTCATACATGATGAAAACAAGTCATATGAACCCGGAAGAAGCAGTAAATGCTTTTCATGATTTAGGTGGTAAAAACTTTATACCTATGCATTATGGTACTTATGATTTAGCTGATGAGCCCGTTGGCGAACCGCTAAGAAAATTAAAGATGATGGAGGCTGAAAAAACGATTAAAGGAAATTTGATTGCACCAAATATTGGTGAAAGTATTTTGTTGCCTTAAATACCATTCAACCTCACTCCTATTTTTCCTGTTGCTTTTATGTTTACACAAATACTTTGCGGTGTAAGAAAAATTTCAGATGGTTCTATTTGGTTGATTGTTCCGTTTAACTGAAGTGTTTTGGTGTAGTTTTTATTCACGGCTTCGTTGGCTATTTTTTTTGCGTCTTGCAACTCTTTTGCAATCGAAAATTCCAACTTACTTTCAATACTCTTTTTAAACAGCGAAGAGTTAGCAAGCCAAGATGCTGACTTTAACAACACATCACGGGTTTGTATATTTAGGTCGAAATTTTTAATGCTAATAGTTTGTTTTTGTGCATTGTAAACAGGTATACCTTCAAAGTAAACAATACCTTTTATACGCTTACTCATCAAACCCTTTTTTACTTTACCATTTAAGTTTACGCCTACTAAAATTTTATCGGCATTGCCAAAAACTTTTGCATCTAAAATATCAATGTCATACTCTTTCGATTCAAGCTTTAACGATTTACCTGCAAGCTGTTCACCAATCAATTTATTCATGTGATCAAAAGTTACCTCTGTATTCAACATCAAATTAATTTTATCATTTAACTTATTGGTTTGATACAGCACCGGTAACGATTTTGCAGTATCAGCAGCAGGTTTAAATCCACTCACCACTTCAATAACCGAATATAAAGCCAAGTTAATTTTCGCTAATGAATCAAAGCCTTCTAAAGGGGTATAAAACACCTGACGTGGCCTAACCAAAAGCCAACTGTTGGTAGCTGCATCAACGTTTATAGGTTGGGTTAGTTGTTTCCAATTTTCGTTTACCAGCTTTCTTAAATTAACCGATTGTGCAATTTCTTTATCCAATTGTGATGTTATTTTATCAACCTGCCCTTGAATAATTTTACCAAACATTTTAGGAAAATCTACTTGTATGCCTGCCACTTCAAAATTGGGTAAATCTTCCCAACGAATGTTGCTTTTACTATTTAATTTCAAGTTCCAATCTTTATCAAAAGTGGGCATGGTTTGTACATCAACCGTTAGGTTAAATTTAAAACCTTGGTCGTGGGTAACATCCATACCCAACACCTTTTTACTAATGCGATAAACACCTTCAATGCGCATAGGTGCCGAAACAAAAACCTGACTGCCTCTAGCACTAATGTTTAATGGCGCACGTTTAATCACATCTAACTTCAGGTTATCATTGTTGTTATTTTCAAATGCGTTATCGGTATAATATTTTTCTGCGTATTGCGCATTTAAATCACTAGCAATGGCATTTAGGTTGAGTACAAAAGGTAAAGTAATTCC
>CAZRVA010000084.1:0-8800 GCA_964603255.1 uncultured Chitinophaga sp. | reverse complement strand
CTTCAATTGTTAAACAATTAATGATTACGCAAGAGCAAATTTTAAAAGCCTTATCAACCGTTCAGGAACCTGATTTAAAAAAGGATTTGGTAACGCTTAAAATGATTAAAGATATTGATGTTAATGATAACAACATTAGTCTCACCGTTATATTAACTACCCCAGCTTGCCCAATGAAAGATAAGATTGAGCAAGATTGTGTGGAAGCCATTAAAAAACTGGTATTAGCAGATGCGCAAGTAACTGTAAACTTTGAGGCCAATGTATTAACTGCAAGATTAGATAAACTGGTATTGCCTGGAGTTAAAAATATTATTGCCGTGGTGAGTGGTAAAGGTGGCGTTGGTAAAAGTACAGTTGCAAGCAATTTGGCTCTAGCACTTAGCGAACTTGGTGCAAAAGTTGGTTTGCTTGATGCTGATATTTATGGGCCAAGTATGCCCATTATGTTTGGCATACACGAAGCCCCGGAAATGCAGGTAGTTGATGGAAAAAACCACATGATACCGGTTGAAAGACATGGAATAAAACTAATGAGTATTGGTTTTATGATTGACCCTAACCAAGCTGTGGTGTGGCGTGGACCAATGGTGAGTAGTGCTTTACGTCAGTTTGTGAACGAAACTGTTTGGGGCGAATTAGACTATTTGGTTTTAGATATGCCACCGGGTACAGGAGACATACACCTTACCATGGGACAAATTATACCAGTTACGGGTGTAGTTTTGGTCACCACACCTCAAGATGTGGCATTAGCCGATGCTATCAAAGCTGCTGCGATGTTTGGTATGTTACCTACTAAAATTCCATTTTTGGGAGTAGTAGAAAATATGAGTTGGTTTACCCCTGCCGAATTACCAAACAATAAATACTACATTTTTGGTGAGGGAGGCGGACAAAAAATTGCACAACAGTTTAATACCAACCTACTCGGTCAAATACCTTTAGTAGCTGGGATTAGAGAGGGTGCAGATAAAGGTATGCCTGCAGTACTTGATGATCAGAATCCCGCAAAACCACTATTTTTGCAAGTGGCGCAGCGCGTTGCACAACAAATTGCTATTATTAACAGCGAAGAAAACAACAATACAAACTAAATTATGGACATGTTAAACCGAACAGAACTTGAACAAAAAATTGAAATTGCATTAAATAGTATGCGTCCGTTTTTACAAGCCGATGGTGGTGATGTAGAGTTGGTAGATATTACAGACGAAATGGAAGTGCAATTGCGCTTGTTAGGAAATTGCAGCAGTTGCAGCATGAGCAGCATGACCATGAAAGCCGGCATTGAAAATGGATTAAAATCTGCTATTCCTCAAATCACAAAAGTAACCGCTGTTGTTTAATAGTTACTGTTTAACGTGTTTTTTTTACATTACAATTAATGAAATAAACGGCAGCTACTGCTAAATGAATAATAAAATAGCGAAATATTGCCATTTTTAATCCATCAGAGGTAAATAGTTTTTTGAATAAGCACTTGTTATTTAGATATATTTAATATATTCGATATACAAACTTAATTCAAATACACTATGAGAAAACTCTTACTGATGATTCTCTGTACTGCCTTTTTGGTTCAGTCGAGAGCAACACAAGTATCAGGAACGTTGACCATTGATGCTAATTCAGCGGCATCAGCAACAAACTTTCAAAACTTTAGTTCATTAATTACTTACCTAACCACTGCAAACACCAGAAGTGATGCTGGTCCATCAAACAGTGCTCCATTCGGAGTTAGTGGACCACTTGTTGTGGATGTAGTTGCTAACTCAGGTCCTTACACAGAGCAAGTGGTGTTTCCTAACATCACAGGTGCATCGGCCACTAACTCTATTACCATAAACGGTAATGGAAACACCATTCAATTCGCACCAACCTCAACAGCCGACAAGGCCATTGTGCGTTTTAATAATGGTGATTTTTATCGTTTAAAAAACCTAACCATTAAAACCACCAGTACCTTGTATGGCTGGGGAATTCATTTTTACTTAGGTTCTGATGACAACATTGTTGATAGCTGTAACATTGACATCAGCACGGTTACCAGTACTACATCAGCAAACTCTGCTGGTATAGTTTTTAGTAACAGTTTATCGTCAGTTACAACTTCAGGTACCAATGGCTACCGCAATATTATTAGCAATAACATGGTACGTGGTAACCCAACTGGTGCGGGTATGTATTATGGTATTGTTGGAGCTCCGGCTACTTCATCAACTACCGTTTCTGCAAACAAATTTTATAACAACATCATTCAGGATTTTTATATGTATGGTGTTTATTGGAACAATGGTAACTCAACTGCATTTGACGGAAATACCATTAGACGTACAACCAAAACTTCATTCTCAACCACCTACGGTTTTTATTTAGGAACAAGTTCTGGTCGTCAGGATACCATCCGTAACAATGTTATTACCGACTTATTTGCAGGTAGCCCTACTACAACAAGTACTTGTTATGGTATTTATGGTATTAACTACAATGGAACCACAACTGAACCTAACATTATTGATAACAACTTGTTAAACTTTAACACAGGTAATGGTTCACATTATGGTTTCTATTTTTTAACTGCATTTAACTTTAAAATTAGAAATAATACAATTGCCTTTCACAACACAACTGTAACCTCTACCTACCAAACTTACGGTTTTTATTCAAGTTCAAGTACCAACACATCGAGTACATATGAATTAAAAAACAATATTTTTTACAACGCACGTACAAGCACTGTAGGGTTGTTTTACTCTATTTATGTTAATGGTACATTTAATACCGGAACAGATTTAGCCAAAAACTCGTATTATGGTTTAGCTTCTAGCTATAAAATGGCAAATATTAGTGGGGTAGACTACAACACATACAGTCAGTACAGCGCATATATGGGTACAGCAGACAATACCAGTTCTGATTTTAATCCGAACTTTGTAAACACACTAACCCGTGATTTTGCACCACAAGATGGCTGGTTTAATGGCAATGGCGTTGCAATGCCGCACATTACAAGAGATTTAAATGGTGTGTTAAGATCATCACCAATAGACATAGGTGCTTATGAAGCTGCTCCAATTGCGATAGATGTTGCATATAACAGTCTTGACCTACCTGTTGCGCCTTATGCTTCAGGTGTTCAAAACGTTAATGCTACTATTCGTAATGCAGGTACCACCACTATTACCTCTGCAACCATTAACTGGACTGTAAATGGAGTTGCACAAACACCTGTAAACTACAGTGGTTCTTTAGCTGGTGGTGCAACCTCAAGTGCCATTACACTAGGAACAATTAATGCGTTAGTAGGTACTGTTTACAACATATCATACACCATTAGTAATCCTAATAAT
Organism: uncultured Chitinophaga sp.; assembly: GCA_964603255.1. Taxonomy (GTDB): domain Bacteria; phylum Bacteroidota; class Bacteroidia; order UKL13-3; family UKL13-3; genus UBA6183. Next base: position 5,447 of record CAZRVA010000084.1, on the reverse strand, counting down.
ACTACCGAACCAAATACTACCAATAACAGCATGAGTAAATCTACTGCATGTATGTTACCTGGAGGTGTTTATACCATTAACCAAGGTGCAGCGGCAAGTGCAAGTAATTTTACTTCGGTTAGCGGATTGGCAGATTACATAAGCATGGGTGGAATTGGAGGAGCAGTAACTTTTAACGTTGTTGCTAATTCAGGACCTTATAATAACCAAGTATTTTTATCTATGGTTCCGGGTGTTAGTGCCACAAATACAATTACATTTAATGGTAATGGCAACCGTGTTGAATTTAACAATACAAACTCTGGTTTGATTGGTATAATAAATGTAATTGGTACAGACTACGTAACTTTTAACCAACTAAACGTTAAATCACTAAACCAAAGTTACGGTGTTGGTTATTTGCTAACAACCGGCTCCGACTATGTAAGTATTTTAGGTTGTAACATTGATATTTCATCAGTTACAGGAAGCTCGGCATCTGCCGGTATTGCTGTTACCTCAAGCTTAAACAGCCCTACGGGCATTTCGGCTAATACAGGCTATTTTAACCGATTTATTGGCAACACCATTACAGGTAATTCATCAGGAGGACCATACTACGGTATTTCCGCTTGTGCCAACAACAATGATGGAACAAATAATGGTTATGTTATCAAAGACAATATCATCAGCGACTTTACTGTTTATGGTATATATGCTTATGGTGTAACAGGCGGCTTGATTCAGAACAATGAAATCTCTCGTCCAATGAAGGCATCTCCAAGCACATTTTATGGCATGAATTTCACCTACTTATCTGGTGATACATTCGATGGCAATAAAATTATCAAGCCATTTGAGATGTTGCAAACAACCACAAATACATTTTATGGCATGTATTTCTTGATTGCACAAGGAACTAACCGTCCTCTTGTTATCAAAAACAACCTTATTGCCGATATTAAAGGTGGTGGAACGGTTTATGGCATTTATCAACAAATTGTAAATGAAAGCCAAATTTATCACAACACCATAAGTATAGATTATCCTCAGGCAACAACCACATCATCTGTTTATGCGTTTTACACATCAAGTAGTGTAACCTACCAAAGGGTGCGTAATAATATTTTCCACGTAAATAGAGGTGGATCGGGAAGTAAATACTTGATGTACATTGGCTCTACAGGTAACAACTACGATTACCGCAACAATGGCCTATACTATGGTATACCAAACGGAAGTACCAACAACTTTGTTGGTTATTATGCGGCTAACCGCATCGACTTGGCTGCTTGGAGAAGTGCAAATGCTGTTAACCCATTGGATTCATTTAGTGTATTTGCTAATCCTAATTTTAGAACTGCATACGCATTAGCTCCTTACACCCCGGGTGCAGATAGTTTAAATAATATTGGTTCGGATATTCGTTCAATTGTTCCAACAGATATTTTAGGAACTGTGCACGATTCATTACCAGATCCTGGAGCATACAAATATGATGTATCACCAAACGATGCAGGTATTATTGGATTTACATCACCTGTAATGCCATTAAGTTTAGGTACACAAAATGTTGATGCCGTAATTAAAAACTTTGGTACAGCTACATTAACTGCAGCAAACATTGACTGGCAAGTAAATGGTGTGAGTCAAACTGGAACAAGCTGGTCAGGTTTCTTAACAGCAAACGACACTGTTTCTGCAGCTTTAGGTACCTATAATTTTGCAACTCCAGGTTTATACACTTTAAAGGCTTGGTCTTCATCACCAAACTCAACTACCGACATCCTGCGCTTTAACGACACCATACAACAAACTTTCTGTACACCACTAACAGGCAACCTTACTGTTAACCCTGCACTACCTGCGGGTAATGGTAACTTCCAAACCATAGGAGCAGTTACTCAATTATTACAAACTTGTGGAATAGCAGGCAATGTAACTGTAAATGTTTCTGCTGGTGTGTATAACGAAAAGTTAGTTTTCAATTCTATCCCTGGACTTGGTGCAGGTAACCGCTTAAGTTTTGTTGGCGCAGATTCTGCCACCACTACCATTACTTTTGCAGGTGGAGCAAGCAACGACAGAGCAACTATTTTATTTAACGGTGCTGATAATATTTCATTCCGTAATTTTAAAATAGAAAATACAGGAGGATCAAATGCAGTTGCTGTTCAAATCATAGGCTTATCTGGTAATAGTGCTGATAGTTTGTCTTTCAATAAGTGCACTTTTGTTGTTACATCAAACACACTATCTACATTAATCAATCCATTTGAAGTAAGTTCATCATTAACAACTGCTACATCAGGTACCTTTATTAATGCAACTGCATTAACTATTGATAGTAGTTCGTTTATTGGTGGATACTTCGGTATGACGTTAATGGCACCAACAGCAACAAGATCATACGGACATAGAATTACCAATTCATACTTCTTCGACCAATACTATTACATGACGTATTTTACAGGTATTGAAAGAAGTTTGTTTGAACGTAACAGAATAATTGCAGGTGGCAAACAAAACTTAACTTTCAGCTATGGTATGTATTTAACATATGCAGGTGAAGGTATGGTTGTTAACGCAAATGAAATCTCTGGTCAGTTTGGAGGTTATGCAATTTACTGCTTGTATCCTACCGGTACAGCAAACAACAAGGTTATTTTCTCGAACAACATGATACAAATTGGTGCTGCGGCAAATACTGCATATGGTATCTATATGGGCTATCCAACTCATTTTGTTTTTGCACATAATGCAGTAAATATAACTTCGGGAAGCTCAACAGCAACAACTTACTACCTGTTTAGCAATAATGCTGCGTTGTACAATACAGTTGATGTGATTAATAACATATTTAATAACCCAAATGCAGGTTACTGCGCATGGATTGGTGATGGTGGAGCTACAATGCCAATTACTCAGGTTGGTTTAAATTGGACCATAAACAACAACGTTTACTACGGTTTAGGAGCATATCCATACCGCTCGAACAACCAAATTACATCTGCCTTCACCGGATGGCAAACAAACCCTGGTATCGGTAACGATTCAAACTCTATTTTCTTGAATCCTAACTTTACCAGTGTAAATAATTTAAGAATTACTTCTATTCCGTTTAACAACATCGGTAAGCCTAATACATGGGTTGCTGCAGATATTGATGGCAATTTAAGAAGTGCAACTAATCCTGATATTGGGGTAAGCGAGTTTAATCCTCCTGCAAACGATGCTGGTGTTATTACATTTGCACTACCAACTGCTCCTATTGATACCGGTATGAAAGATGTAAGAGTGGTATTTAGAAACCATGGTATTGCGAACATTACTTCGTTAGATGTAACTTATGTAGTTGGTACCACATCACACACCAGAACATACACAGGAAACGTACCTCCTAATGGAACTGATACAGTAACTTTTGACGCCACGTCAGGCGTAGGTGGTACAAGCCAACAATTCCAATACACCGGAGGTAATCTTGTGATTAGAGCTTACACCACATCACCAAATAGTGGTTTAGATGCAAATAACAACAACGATACATTTGCATTAAACGTTTGCCAAGGTATGAGTGGTACATACACCATTAACCCAACGGGAACAGGACCAAGAAACTTTACTTCATTTGCAAGTGCAGTTAGTGCAATTCAGTGTGGTGGTGCATTGGCTCCTGTAGTGTTTGATGTTGCCAATGGAACCTATACCGAACAAGTTGTGTTTGGAATTATTCCGGGAGCAAGTGCAAACAACAGAATTGTATTCAGATCCGCTTCACTAAACAGAGCAAACGTAATTTTAACATTTGCTCCAACCAGTGCAGCAACTAACTACGTAGTTACTTTTAATGGTACACAATACGTTAATTTTGAACACATGACTATCAGAAATACAAGTGCCACCAACGGCCGTGTATTCCAGTTAGGTCTTGCTGGTTCTGTAAACTCTGCCAACATAGGAATTAGAAATAATAATGTTGAAGGTGTAAGTGTAACCACATCAAGTGACGCAAACGCACTTATATTTGGCGCATCAGGAACAAATGCATACGACATTAATATTGCCAATAACAACCTGGTAAATGGTAGTGTTGCAGTATTCCTTGGTGGTCAAAATATCATCAACAACTATTCTCAGCGTTGTCAAATCGACTCGAACATTATTACCAATCCATACTACTATGGAATTTATTTAACGAGTCGTGCCGATCAAAAAATCCGCAGAAATGAAATTACACCAAGTTCAGCATCTTTCTACGGTGTATATATTTCGGGATTATCAACTAATTGTGATATTTCTTACAACAAGTTGTTCCAACCATCTAACTATGGCTTCTATATCTACGGTCATGGACAATATGGTGAGATTGGATCAAGCAGAATATATGGCAATGCAATCATGGTTAATGGAGGAACTTCTTCTCCGCTGTACCTAACTACATGCTCTGATATGCGTGTATACAATAATAGTATAAATACTACTACAACAGGAACATCTGTAACCATGGGTGCAATTACATATAGTGGATCTATTGCTGGTGGTAACGTTGTTAATGCAAGTCAGATGTACTTTGTAAACAACGCAATAAATGCAGGTTCATCTCCGGCATTCAGTGTTATAAATGCTACAGGTTTAGCCGCTATTCAGCAATTAGACTATAACGTTTACAATACTTCAGGTGCAACATTGTTATACTTTAATGGTACATCACACACCCCTGCAAACTTTGCTGCAGCAAAAGGAGCAATTATGGGTATGAGCGATTTCAATTCATACAATGCAAACCCTACATTTACCTCAACTTCTAACTTAGCTCCTTTAGCGTCAAATGCAAATAGTTGGGTTCTTAACGGACGTGGTATACATGTATTTGATTTAACCAAAGACATGAATAACAACAACAGAAGTGTAGCTGTAGAAACCGGTGCACCAGATATTGGAGCATACGAGTTTACTCCTACTGTTTTACCTAATCCTGCTACAGCAATTGGTACAATTGGTTATGGAAACACTCAGCACTTTGTTAGCTATGGAGACACTGTTGCTAGCGTAATCTGGGGTTACAGTGGTACTTTACCTTCAAGTGTAAGCTTTAGATTCGCACCAGGTACTTTAATTAGTAACCGCGCAAGTAGCCCTAACAGCAACGCTACAATCGATACAGCTGCACACTTTATGGATGCATACTGGAGGTTAGACCAAACTGGTGGTTCAGGATTCGCTTATGATGTTCGTTTAAGATACAAACCATTCCAAATGGGTAATATTCCTACACAATCTGACATTAAATTTGCGAACAGAATGACTTCTGGTGCATACAGCTGGTGGTTTAACAACAGTACTATGAGTACTCTAGATACAGTTGCTGGAACATTTGGTTTAAACAACTTACTAGAAGCTACTTCATTTACCGGTACAACCGATATTGCTACTCCGCTTCCTGTTAAGTTAACATCATTACGCGC